>CALRLJ020000001.1:0-28139 GCA_943368635.1 Sediminibacterium ginsengisoli
ATTATCGCGGCGAAGCGTCCAAAGCATTCGTGACGCTGCGCGCGGGTGCGGAGCCGTTCACCATCGAAGATTTGCGAGCGTTCCTCACCGGAAAGCTCGGCAAGCACGAATTGCCGGTGGCGGTGGAATTCATGAAGGAACTGCCGCGCACCAGCGTCGGAAAACTCTCTCGTCACGAATTACGCAACCAGCAACGCAATCAAACGCCACAACCCAAACTCGCAACAGGAGGTCGCTCATGACCCAGGCCGTTATCGTTTCCACCGCCCGTACCCCGATTGGCAAAGCCTATCGCGGCGCGTTCAACAACACCGAAGGCGCGACGTTGCTCGGCCACGCCATCGAGCACGCTGTCAAGCGCGCCGGTATCGCCGGTGCCGAGATCGAGGACGTGGTGATGGGCGCCGCCATGCAGCAGGGCGCGACCGGCGGCAACATCGCCCGCAAGGCAGCGCTCCGCGCCGGTCTTCCGGTGTCGGTTGCCGGCACCACCATCGACCGCCAGTGCGCCTCGGGCCTGCAGGCCATCGCGCTTGCCGCACGTTCGGTGATTTACGACGGAGTCGAGATCGCAGTCGCAGGCGGCGGTGAATCGATCAGCCTCGTGCAGAACGAACACGCCAACAAATTCCACACCGTCGATCCCGCACTGATGGCGATCAAGGGCGACGTCTACATGGCGATGCTCGACACCGCCGAAGTGGTGGCGAAGCGCTACGGCATTTCGCGCGAGAAGCAGGACGAGTATTCGCTGGAGAGCCAGCGCCGCACCGCCGCCGCCCAGCAGGGTGGACGCTTCAAGGAAGAAATCGCGCCGATGACCACCAAGATGGCGGTCGCCGACAAGGTTACCAAGGAGATTTCGTTCAAGGACATCACCCTGTCGCAGGATGAAGGCCCGCGTCCGGAAACCACCGCGGAAGGTCTCGCAAGCCTGAAGCCGGTACGCGAAGGCGGCGTCATCACCGCCGGCAACGCCAGCCAGCTGTCGGACGGTGCCAGCGCCGCCGTCATCATGAGTGACGCCATGGCCGCCAAGAAGGGCCTCAAGCCGCTCGGCATTTTCCGTGGTTTCGTGTCGGCCGGTTGCGAGCCGGACGAAATGGGCATCGGACCGGTGTTCGCGATTCCGCGCCTGCTCAAGCGCCACGGCCTCAAGATCGAGGATATCGACATTTGGGAATTGAACGAAGCCTTCGCGGTGCAAGTGATCTATTGCCGCGACAAGCTGGGAATCGATCCTGAGAAGCTCAACGTCAACGGTGGCTCGGTCGCTGTCGGCCATCCTTACGGCATGACCGGCTCGCGTCTCGCAGGCCATGTTCTGGTCGAAGGCCGTCGCCGCAAGGCGAAGTACGGCGTGGTGACGATGTGCGTCGGTGGCGGCATGGGCGCTGCCGGCTTGATCGAGATCCTTCAGTAAATTTTCAATGCGTTCACCTCCCCTGAAAGGGGGAGGTGAACCAAAACAAATTCCGATCAGGAGGGTCCGATGGATCTCAGCTTCAGCAAGGAAGAATTGGCGTTTCGCGACGAGGTGCGGACCTTCTTCAAGGAGAATCTTCCCGCCGACATCCGCCAGAAACTGGTGGAAGGCCGCCATACCAGCAAGGAAGACATGGTCAACTGGCAGCGCATCCTGAACAAAAAGGGATGGGCGGTGCCGCATTGGCCGAAGGAATACGGCGGAACCGGCTGGTCGCCGGTGCAGCAGTATATCTTCCTCGAAGAACTGCAGTCCGCGCCTGCGCCGTCGCCGCTGCCGTTCGGCGTCAACATGGTCGGCCCGGTGATCTACACCTTCGGCAACGAAGAGCAGAAGAAGCACTACCTGCCGCGCATCGCCAATCTCGATGACTGGTGGTGTCAGGGCTTTTCGGAGCCTGGCGCCGGCTCCGATCTCGCCTCGCTCAAGACGACAGCCAAGCGCAAGGGCGACGTCTACGTCATCAACGGCCAGAAGACCTGGACCACGCTGGCGCAGCACGCCGACTGGATTTTCTGCCTTTGCCGCACCAATTCGGAAGCGAAAAAGCAGGAAGGCATTTCGTTCATCCTGTTCGACATGAAGTCGCGCGGCGTTACCGTGCGTCCGATCCAGACCATCGACGGCGGCCATGAAGTCAACGAAGTGTTCTTCGACGACGTCGAGGTGCCGGTGGAGAATCTTGTCGGTCAGGAAAACAAGGGCTGGGATTACGCCAAGTTCCTGCTCGGCAACGAACGCACCAACATCGCCCGCGTCGGCATGTCGAAGGAGCGTATCCGCCGGATTCGCGATCTCGCATCCAAGGTCGAGTCCGAGGGCAAGCCGCTGATCCAGGACTCTCGCTTCCGCGAGAAGCTGGCGGCTGTGGAAATCGAGCTGAAGGCGCTCGAACTGACCCAGATGCGCGTGGTCGCCAACGAAAGCAAGAACGGCAAGGGCAAGCCGGATCCGGCCTCTTCGAGCCTCAAGATCAAGGGCTCCGAAATCCAGCAGACCATCACCGAACTGCTGCTGGAGATCACCGGACCGTTCGCGCTGCCTTATGCGGACGAGCACGACAAGAGCAATGAAGAAGCAAGCTGGGCGACGACGGTTGCTCCGGGCTACTTCAACTATCGCAAAGTCTCCATCTACGGAGGCTCGAACGAGATTCAGCGCAACATCATCACCAAGGCTGTGCTGGGTCTGTAAGGCTTCTTCCTCGCCCCGCTCATACGGGGAGAGGGGTGCCGTTCACGTCTTCTCGTCATTGCGAGCGAAGCGAAGCAATCCAGTCTTGAAAATAAAGAACTGGATTGCTTAGTCGCTTCGCTCCTCGCAATGACGATGCTTTTGATTTAGCCGGAGAGAGTAAAATGGATTTTGATTTGTCCGAGGAGCAGCGGCTCCTGAAAGATAGCGTCGACGGCCTGCTGGCCGATTCTTACGACTTCGATCAGCGCAAGAAGTACGCCAAGGAAAAGGGCGGCTGGAGCAAGACCGTCTGGAACAAGCTGGCCGAGCAGGGCCTGCTGGGCCTGCCGTTCACGGAAGAAGACGGCGGTTTCGGCGCGGGCGCTGTGGAAACCGCGCTGGTGATGGAATCGCTCGGCCGCGCGCTGTTGCTTGAGCCTTATCTGGCGACCGTGGTGCTTGGCGGAGGCTTCCTTCGTCATGGCGCGTCTGCCGAACAGAAGGCCGCGCACATTCCCTCGATCATCGACGGCAGCAAGACGCTGGCGTTCGCCCAGCTTGAGAAGAACTCGCGTTACGATCTCGCCGACGTCACCACCACCGCCAAGAAAAAGGGCGCGGGCTGGGTGATCGACGGCGAGAAGTTCGTGGTGCTGCAAGGCGAGACAGCGGACACGCTGATCGTCAGCGCGCGCACCAAGGGCGGCCAGCGCGACCGCAACGGCATCGGCGTGTTTCTGGTGCCCGCGAATGCCAAGGGCGTCACCGTCAAGGGTTATCCGACCCAGGACGGCATGCGTGCGGCGGACATCCGGTTCGAGAGCGT
This sequence comes from Sediminibacterium ginsengisoli, assembly GCA_943368635.1. Lineage (GTDB taxonomy): Bacteria > Pseudomonadota > Alphaproteobacteria > Rhizobiales > Xanthobacteraceae > Afipia. The sequence continues at coordinate 3,489 of CALRLJ020000001.1, forward strand.
CGAGGTCGGCACGGATGCCGCGATCGGCGATCCCGAGAACGGCCTGCCGCTGATCGAGCGCGTGGTGGACGAAGCGCGCATCGCGATGTGCGCCGAGGCTGTCGGGGCGATGGACGAGTCGCTGAAGTCGACGGTGGAGTATCTCAAGACCCGCAAGCAGTTCGGCGTGGCCATCGGTCAGTTCCAGACCTTGCAGCACCGCGCGGCGGATATGTTTGTCGCACTCGAGCAGGCCCGCAGCATGTCGATCTTCGCCACCATGGCGTCCGATTTCGAGGACGCCAAGGAGCGTTCGAAGGCGGTCGCAGCGGCGAAGGTACAGATCGGCAAGTCGCTGAAGTTCGTCGGCCAGCAGTCGATCCAGCTTCACGGCGGCGTCGGCATGACCATGGAGCTGAAGATCGGCCACTACTTCAAGCGGCTGACCATGATCGAGAGCACCTTCGGCGATACCGACTATCACCTGCGTCGCGTCAGCGAAGCCGGCAATCTGGTCTGATCTGAAAAGCTGGAGACACGGCCATGACCAAATCGCCATTCGATCTGGCGGGGAAAGTGGCCGTCGTCACCGGCTCGAGTCGCGGCATCGGCCGCGCCTCGGCGGAATTGCTGGCGCGGATGGGAGCGAAGGTCGTCGTCTCCAGCCGCAAGGCCGATGCCTGCGAGACTGTTGCAGAAGCCATCCGCAAGGAGGGCGGTGACGCCCATGTCATTCCCTGCAACATCAGCCGCCGCGAGGAAGTCGACGCGCTCATCAGCGGCACGATCAAGCATTACGGCCAAATCGACATCCTCGTTTGCAACGCGGCGGTGAATCCCTATTACGGCCCGCTGCTCGACATCACCGACGAAGCCTTTGACAAGATCATGGGCGCCAACATCAAGAGCAACATCTGGCTCTGCAAGCAGGCGATGCCGCACATGGCCAAGCGCGGCGGCGGTTCGGTGGTGATTATCTCCAGCATCGGCGGCCTGCGCGGATCGACCGTGATCGGCGCTTATGGAATCTCGAAAGCGGCGGATTTTTCGCTGGCGCGCAGTCTGGCCGGTGAGTGGGGTCCGAAAAACGTGCGGGTCAATTGCATCGCGCCGGGACTGGTCAAAACCGATTTCGCCCGCGCGCTGTGGGAAGACGAGAACAACCTCAAGCGCCGCACCGCGACCACGCCGCTGCGCCGGATCGGCGAGCCGCACGAGATCGCAGGCGCGGTGGTCTATCTGGCCTCCGACGCCTCGACCTTCATGACCGGCCAGACCATCGTCATCGACGGCGGCGTGACGACGGCTGCGGTGTAGCTTGCTTTATCCCTCCTCCTTGTGGGGAGGTTTGCGCGCATGAGCGCAGCGAATGACGAGCCGGGTGGGGGTGAACTCCACCCTTTGAATTCCATACCCCCTCCCCGGCCTCCGCTTCGCTCGGCCGACCCTCCCCACAAGGGGGAGGGAGATCGTAAGATCGCGCTCATTGCTTGAATGATCGCTCGTCTTGACGCCCGCTTGCGTAATCGCTTTGTTTGCGTTTCGAACAAAAAACGAAAAGCATTCGAGGAAACGGTATGGCGTCCCACATTCTTGCCATCGACCAAGGCACCACATCGTCGCGCGCTATCGTGTTCCGGTCGGATATTTCCATCGCGGCGCAAGCCCAGCAGGAATTCCAGCAGCATTTTCCGGCCTCGGGCTGGGTTGAGCACGAGCCGGAGGACATCTGGACCTCGACCATGGCGGTCTGCCGTGAGGCGATGAGCAAGGCGAACGTCACCGCGTCCGACATCGCCGCCATCGGCATCACCAACCAGCGCGAAACCACCGTGGTGTGGGATCGCGCGACCGGGCGGGCGGTGCATCGCGCCATCGTCTGGCAGGACCGGCGCACCGCCGAGATCTGCGCCAGACTGAAAGCCGACGGCCACGAACCGCTGGTCAGCGCGCGCACCGGTCTGATTATCGATCCGTATTTCTCGGGCACAAAAGTGGCGTGGATTCTCGATCACGTCCCCGGCGCGCGCGAACGGGCCGAGCGCGGCGAACTGATGTTCGGCACCGTCGACTCCTATCTCCTGTGGCGGCTGACCGGCGGCAAGGTTCACGCCACCGACGCCACCAATGCCTCGCGCACGCTGCTGTTCAACATCCATAAAGGCGAGTGGGACGACGATCTGCTGAAGCTGTTGCGGGTGCCGCGCTCGATGCTGCCGGATGTGCGGGACTCGTCGGCGGATTTCGGCGAGACCGAGCCGCATCTTCTGGGGGGAGCGATTGCCGTGCGCGGTATCGCCGGCGACCAGCAGGCCGCGACAATTGGGCAGGCGTGTTTTTCGCCGGGCATGATGAAATCCACCTACGGCACCGGCTGCTTCGCGCTGCTTAACACCGGCACCACGGCGGTCGCCTCGCAAAACAAGCTGCTGACCACGATTGCCTATCAGTTGAACGGCCAGCGCACCTACGCGCTCGAAGGCTCGATCTTTGTCGCAGGCTCTGCCGTTCAGTGGCTGCGCGACGGGTTAGGCCTGATTAAGAGTGCCAGCGAAACCGGTCCGCTGGCGGACGCCAACGACACCATGCAGTCGGTCTACCTGGTGCCGGCCTTCGTCGGACTCGGCGCGCCGTACTGGAATCCGCGGGTGCGCGGCGCGCTGTTCGGGCTGACGCGCAACACCGGTCCTGCCGAACTGGCCCATGCCGTGCTGGAGAGCGTGTGTTATCAGACCTACGATCTGTGGGCCGCGATGCGCGCCGACTGGCCGGAGGCGAAGGCAACCAACACTGTGCTGCGCGTCGACGGCGGCATGACCGCGTCTGACTGGACCATGCAGCGGCTCGCGGATTTGCTCAACGCGCCGGTGGACCGGCCGATGATTCAGGAAACCACCGCAGTCGGTGCGGCCTATCTGGCGGGACTCGGCGCAGGAATTTATCCGGAGCCGTCGCGTTTCGCGGATTCGTGGCGGCTGGAGCGGCGGTTCAAGCCGAACATGTCGGATGCGACCCGCATGCGTAAACTCAAGGGCTGGTCGCAGGCCGTGAAGGGTGTGCTCGCGTCAGATCCGGGCGAGACCTAACGCCGGCACTCCGTTCTTGCCAATGCGGTGCGTTGCCGGTGTAATCGAAGCTGCACGGCAGCGGAGATAACGTCATGAACCTGATCGGCCAGTACGATTCCCCGTTCGTGCGGCGCGTCGCGCTGGCGTTGCGGTTCTACGGCATTCCGTTCGAACATTCGCCGTGGTCGACCTTCGGCGACGCGGAGAAGATCGCGCTGTATAATCCGCTGATGCGCGTGCCGACGCTGGTGCTGGACGACGGCGAGGTCATCATCGAAAGCACGGCGATCCTCGACTATCTCGATGAGACCTCGGGTCCATCGCGGGCGCTGATTCCCGATTGCGGTCACGTCCGGCGCGAGGTGCTGCATATTTGCGCGCTTGCCACCGGGCTTGGAGACAAGGCCGTGAGCCTGCTTTACGAGCGGGTGCTGCGTGGCCAGGAATCGGAGCGCTGGGTGTCGCGGTGCCGGTCGCAGATCGCGGGCGTGTTCGATCGTCTTGAGGCGGACCGCGCGCGGCACAAGACCCGGTTCTGGTTCGGCGACCAGATCACCCACGCCGATATAGCGGTGGCCTGTGTCATTCGCTTCACGCGCGAGGCGCATGCGGGGTTGTTCGATGCGGTACGCTATCCCGCACTCGACCTCCACGCGCAGATTTGCGAAGCATTGCAGCCGTTTCAGGACATCGTGCAGCCATTGGCGCCGCCGAGCTGAGGTGGGCCCCGCCGAACTGACATGCGGAAACGGCGGCCGGAATGAATCCGGCCGCCGTCTCTCTGCTCAACGCAGATCATGCTGTTACTGACAGATCGTCGGCTGGCCGTTCTGGGCGCGGATCACCGTGCCCGGCTGGCAGACAAAGCCGTTTCGGGCTGCATAGTTCGACGAGTAAGGAATCGCCGTGCCATTGTAGGCGTAGGTGTCGGCATAGCCCGGACCCGCATCGTAAGCATAGGTGTCACGATAGGTTCTGCTGAACGGAGCGGTTGCGAGCGCCCCCGCTGTATTCACAGCGCCGGTCGCGATCGCGCCCGCGGTTCCGATCGCGCCGCCGACCACGTCGCCGGGCCAGAATTCGCTGCGGCGGTTATCCCAGCCGCGGTTGTCCCAATCGTTGCGATCCCGATAGGCGACATCGCCGCGCTGATTCCATTGCTGGCGGTAGGCCGTGCTGTCGCGATTGACGCGGGCTTGATGCCTCATGTGCCTGGACTGGCTCATATGCTTGGATTTGTAGGTTTTCGCATGAACAGCGCTGCGCGGCTGAACCGTATCCTGCGCGAGAACCGGCGATGCGATCAGTGCGCCCACAGCCGCAGTTGCGGCAAGAAGAGTAATCTTCTTCATGTTGTGCTCCTTTTTGTTGGTGAAGGTTGCACCGCGTCAACGTCTCACCCAGGAGGCTGTTCCGCATTTTGCGAGAATGAATGTCACACGCGTGTGAGTTTCACGTATGGAACATGAAACACATCACGACACGTCAATATGACGCGAGCGCGCCGAAATGTGACGAGAGTTTGATGCCGTGACTTTGACTCAAACTCTCGCGCAGATTTCTCTTTGAAATTACCGCGCCACCGCGTCGGCCACCGGCTTGCCGTTCATGCGCAGATGCATCGCGCAGCCGCAGCCCGGCGGATGTTTCGCCAGCGGCAGCGTTGCCACATCGTCCTCGCTCTCGGCGGGCATCTCGCGCGAGGGAATGTAGTTCAGGATCGGCGCCAGCCAGCGCTCGGTTTCCGCAACCGTCATGCCTTTACGTTCGGCATAGTCCTCGACCTGATCCTGCTCGATTTTGCCGACGCCGAAGTAATAACTTTCCGGATGGCTGAAATAGAGTCCGGAGACCGACGAGCCAGGCCACATCGCGAAGCTCTCGGTCAGCGTCACGCCTGCGGTGCGCTCGGCATCGAGCAGACGGAACAGCGTCGCCTTTTCGGTATGATCGGGCTGCGCCGGATAGCCCGGCGCGGGACGGATGCCGGCGTATTGTTCGAGGATCAGTTCTTCGGGCGGCAAGGCCTCATCCGGCGCATAGCCCCAGAATTCCTTGCGCACGCGCTGGTGCATCCGCTCGGCAAAGGCTTCGGCGAGGCGGTCCGCCAGCGCCTTCACAAGGATCGACGAGTAATCGTCATTGGCGTGCTTGAAACGATCCGCGATGACATCTTCGCCGATGCCGGCGGTAACCACGAACAGGCCGATATAATCCGGCACGCCGCTTGAAATCGGCGCGATGAAATCCGACAGCGCGACGTTCTTGCGGCCTTCGCGTTTCTCCAGCTGCTGGCGCAGCGTATGCAGCGTGGTCAGCGGCTTGCTGCGCGCTTCGTCGCTGTAGAGCACGATGTCGTCGCCCTCGGCATTGGCGGGCCAGAAGCCGATGGTGGCGCGGGCCTTGAACCAGTTTTCCTTGATAATGAGGTCGAGCATCTTACGCGCATCGTTATAAAGCGAGCGCGCGACTTCACCGACCTTCGGATCGTCGAGAATCGCAGGGAAGCGTCCGGTCAATTCCCATGTCTGGAAAAACGGGGTCCAGTCGATGTATTCGGCCAGTTCCTCAAGCGAATAGTCGCTGAAGCTCTTGGTGCCGATGAACGTGGGCTTTTGAGGCTTGGTTGTGCTCCAGTCGACCTGATGGGCGTTGGCGCGCGCGGTCTCCAGCTTGAGCCGCTTCTTGTCCTGCTGCGCCTTGAAATGCGCATTCGAAATCTTGGCGTAATCGGCACGCACCTCGCGGGCGTATTCCTCGCGCTTCTCCGGCGACAGCAGCGACGACGCGACGCCGACCGCACGGCTGGCGTCGTTGACGTGGACCACCGGGCCGCCCCTGTACGCCGGGTCGATCTTCACGGCGGTATGCACGCGGCTGGTGGTCGCGCCGCCGATCAGCAGCGGAATGTTAAGGCCGAGGCGCTCCAGTTCCGCGCCCATGAACACCATTTCATCCAGCGACGGCGTGATCAAGCCCGAAAGGCCGATGATGTCGGCGTTCTCGGCCTTGGCGGTTTCGATGATCTTGCTCGCCGGCACCATCACGCCGAGGTCGATGACTTCGAAGTTGTTGCACTGGAGCACGATGCCCACGATGTTCTTGCCGATGTCGTGCACGTCGCCCTTCACGGTGGCGAGCACGATCTTGCCGGCATTCTTGCGCGCGTCGCCCGCGATGCCGGCGGCCAGGTTGCGCGCTTTCTCTTCTTCCATGAACGGCATCAGGTAGGCGACCGCCTGCTTCATCACGCGCGCGGATTTCACCACCTGCGGCAGGAACATCTTGCCCGCGCCGAACAGGTCGCCGACGACGTTCATGCCGTCCATCAGCGGGCCTTCGATCACATGCAGCGGCCGCTCGACCGTCAGCCGCGCGGCTTCGGTGTCGGCGTCGATATATTCGGTGATGCCGTTGACCAGCGCGTGGGAGAGGCGCTTCTCCACCGGCCATTCGCGCCAGGCGAGATCCTGCTCCTTGACCTGCTTGCCCTGGCCGCGGAATTTTTCCGCCAGCTCAAGCAGCTTTTCCGGTGCGCCGGGATCGCGGTTGAGAATGACGTCTTCGCAGACCTGACGCAGTTCGGGATCGATGTCGTCATAGATCACCATCTGCCCGGCATTGACGATGCCCATGTCCATGCCCGCCTTGATGGCGTGATACAGGAACACCGAATGCATCGCCTCGCGCACCGGCTCGTTGCCGCGAAACGAGAACGAGAGATTCGAGACGCCGCCGGAAATATGCGCGTGCGGCAGGTTCTGCCGGATCCAGCGCGTGGCCTCGATGAAATCGACGCCATAATTGTTGTGCTCTTCGAGGCCGGTCGCGATGGCGAACACGTTCGGATCGAAGATGATGTCCTGCGGCGGGAAATCGAGCTTTTCAATCAGCAGGTCGTAGGCGCGCTTGCAGATCTCGATCTTGCGCTCATAGGTGTCGGCCTGCCCAACCTCGTCGAACGCCATCACCACGACCGCCGCGCCGTGGCGGCGCGCGATACCCGCTTCAGCTAAGAATTTCTCTTCGCCTTCCTTCATCGAAATCGAGTTGACGATGGGCTTGCCCTGAACGCATTTCAGGCCGGCCTCGATCACATCGAATTTCGAGGAGTCGACCATCACCGGCACGCGGGCAATGTCCGGCTCCGAAGCCACCAGATGCAAAAACTCGATCATCGCCTGCTTGGAGTCGAGCAGGCCTTCATCCATGTTGATGTCGATGACCTGCGCGCCGTTCTCGACCTGATCGCGCGCCACCTGAAGCGCGGCGGCGTAGTCGCCTTCCTTGATGAGCTTGCGGAAGCGCGCGGAGCCGGTGACGTTGGTGCGTTCGCCGACATTGACGAACGGAATGTCGGCGGTGAGGTTGAACGGCTCGAGGCCTGACAGCCGCAGCAGCGGCGGAATTTCGGGAACGATGCGCGGCTTGTGCGGCGCGCAGGCTTCTGCAATCGCCCGGATATGATCCGGCGTGGTGCCGCAGCAGCCACCGACCACGTTGACCAGACCGGCTTGCGCGAATTCGCCCACCAGCCGCGCCATGTATTCGGGGCTCTCATCGTACTGGCCGAATTCGTTCGGCAGGCCGGCGTTGGGATAGGCGCAGACCAGCGCGTCGGCAACGCGGCCGATGTCGGCGATGTGCGCGCGCAGGTCTTCCGCGCCGAGTGCGCAGTTGAAGCCGATGGTGATTGGATTGGCGTGCTGCACCGAATACCAAAAAGCCTCCGGCAACTGTCCGGAGAGCAGGCGTCCCGATTTGTCGGTGATGGTGCCGGAGATCATCACCGGCACATGGATGCCGCGCGCTTCGGAAATCTCGGCAATGGCGTAAAGCGCGGCCTTGGCGTTCAGCGTGTCGAAGATGGTTTCGACCAGCAGCAAATCCGCGCCGCCGTCGAGCAGGCCGTTGATCTGTTCGCTATAGGCGATGCGCAGGTCGTCGAAAGTGACCGCGCGATAGCCGGGATTGGCGACATCCGGCGAGATCGAGGCGGTGCGGTTGGTTGGGCCGAGCGCGCCGGCGACGAAACGCTGTTTGCCGTCCTTCGCGGTGGCGCGGTTGGCGGCGTTGCGCGCGAGCTTCGCGCCGTCGCGGTTGAGTTCATAGGCGAGGTCGACCATGTCGTAGTCGGCTTGCGCAATCGAGGTCGACGAAAAAGTGTTGGTCGCGACAATGTCCGCGCCCGCGTCGAGATAGGCGAAGTGAATGTCCTCGATTGATTGAGGTTGGGTGAGGATCAACAGGTCGTTGTTGCCTTTGACGTCGCGGTGAAAATCCTTGAAACGCTCGCCGCGGAAATCTGCCTCGTTGAATTGCAGGCCCTGGATCATGGTGCCCATCGCGCCGTCGAGCACGAGGATGCGCTCGCGGGCAAGCGCGCGGAATTGGTCGGCGGTGGGTGATGTCTTCACGGTCATGAGATCAGGCAGCTTTCTGCGCACCGTTCGGGCGATAGCCCAGAAGGTGGCTGATGGCGAACACGAGATCCGCACGGTTCATCGTATAAAAGTGGAAATTCTCGACGCCATGCTTGGCGAGCTTCTGCACTTGCCCTGCGGCCACGGTGGCAGCTACCAGTTTGCGTGTCTCGGCGTCGTCGTCGAGGCCTTCGAACTTGTCGGCCAGCCATGACGGCACCGTCGTGCCCGCACGGGTCACGAAGCTGCGGGCCTGCTTGAAGTTATGCATCGGCATGATGCCCGGCACGATCGGAATCTCGATGCCGCGCGCGCGCACGCGATCGAGATAACGAAAGTAAAGATCGTTGTCGAAGAAGACCTGGGTGATGGCGCGGGTCGCGCCGGCATCGACCTTAGCTTTCAGCGTGTCGATATCGGCGTCGAAATCGGCGCTCTCGGGATGCTTCTCCGGATAGGCCGACACCGTGACGTCGACATCGGAATAACGCTTCTTGATGCTGGCGACGAGATCGGCCGATGTCTGGTAGCCGTCGGGATGCGCGGCGTAATTGGTGCCAATGCCGGTGGTGGGATCGCCGCGCAATGCCACGATGTGACGGACGCCGACATCGTGATAACGCGCGATCACATCGTCGATGTCGGCCTTGGTGGCGGCGACGCACGTCAGATGCGCTGCGGGCGTCAGCTTTGTCTCGCCGAGAATGCGCGCGATGGTCGAATGGGTGCGCTCACGGGTCGAGCCGCCCGCGCCATAGGTCACCGACACGAAGTTCGGCGTCAGCGGCGCGAGCCGGTTGATGACCTCCCAGAGGCTGCGCTCCATCTCTTCGGTCTTGGGCGGAAAGAACTCGAAGGAAATCGCCGGACGCTTTTGCCCCTGCGTTTCATTGGGGGCGGTTGCTTCGCTGGTCACGCTTCTCAACTCCAGATTTCGATGGCGGTGCGCGGACCTGAAGTGGGCTGCGGTCTCCGCGGCGCGGTGCCTTCATTCCGCCCTTTGGGCCGGACTTCGTCACCGTTTCGCCTTTACGGGCTAAAATAAGCGAAACCGGCGGTTTCCGACAGCCCATTCACCGGAGATTTGCCATGGGAAATTGCCCACAAACATCCAATTATCAGACCGGTGGATGCATGAATCCAGCACTGAGATGGCGAAAAATCGGGAATTTTGACAAAATACCCGACGAAATTCGAGAAACTATCTCCAATTCGTCCGAGGTGATGTGGGCAGAAGTCTATGGATATGCTTAATCTGTCATATAGTTGCCCACAGCGATCAGGCAACCTAGCTGGGTGGCATGCGCGCCCGCGCTTTGTCCCGTGCCCGCGAGTCACTAGGTTGGCTCTATGACCCCGCTTTCCGTCCTCGACCTTTCGGTCGTCACCACCGGCACCAAGCCCTCCCAGTCGCTGCGCAACAGCATCGATCTGGCGCAGCATGCCGACCGCCTCGGCTACACCCGCTACTGGCTGGCGGAGCATCACAGCCTGTCATCGGTTGCGTCTCCCGCACCCGAAATCATGATCGGACAGATCGCAGCGGCGACGCAGAACATTCGTGTCGGCTCCGGCGGCGTGATGCTGCCGAACCATGCGCCGCTGATGGTTGCCGAGCGATTCAAAATGCTTGAAGCGCTGTTTCCCGGCCGCATCGATCTCGGCCTCGGCCGCGCGCCCGGCACCGATCAGACCACCATGCATGCGTTGCGCCAGCGGTTCGATCCGCGCGGCGGCGACGACTTTGTCGAGCGCCTGATCGAACTGACCTTGTGGGAGACGCGCAATTTCCCCGAAGGCCATCCCTACAACAAAGTCATTGCGATGCCGGACGATGCGCCGCTGCCGCCGATCTGGCTGCTCGGGTCCAGCGACTACAGCGCGCAACTATCCGCGCAGGTCGGCATGGGTTTCGCATTCGCGCATCATTTTGCTTCGCACGATGCAGCCGATGCGATGATTCATTATCGCGCGCATTTCAAGCCGTCGCACTGGCGCGACACGCCGCACGCCATTCTGGCGATTGCAGCGATCGTGGCCGAAACCGACGCGGAAGCCGACCGGCTCGCATCGTCGGCGGACCTCAATCGTTTGCTGCGCGACCGCGGGCAATATCAGCCGTTGCCGAGCATTGAGGAAGCGCAGGCCTATCCTTATTCCGACGCCGAGCGTGCGAGCATCGCGCGCAATCGCTCGCGGCTGTTCGTCGGCTCACCGCAAACGGTGATGCAAAACATTGCGCCGCTGATCGAAGCCAGCAAGCCGGACGAGGTGATGGTAATCACCGCAACCTACGATCACGAGGCGCGCAAACGCTCCTACAGTCTGCTGGCGGACGCGTTTGGATTGGGCAAGCAGGCGGCGGCTTGAGACGGCGAATTCGCTCTGAGCCGTATCAACTCAACGGCGGCGCGATGTATTTCTGAAAGCCCTCGCGGGTTTCGAGGCTGCCATACCAGCGCTCAAGGTTCGGCATCGGCGGACGTGCGATGTCCGGAATCCCAAACCATCGGCGCGCGTAAATTCCCAGCACAAGATCCGCAAGCGTGAATTGCCCCGCCTCGAAAAAATCGCGGCCCGCGAGTTGCCGGTCGAGCATTGTCCAGAGGGCAGTGACCGCGGCCACGTCCGCTTGCAGAGCGATGTTGTCCCGCTGATCCGGTGCCGTGCGTGTGTAAGCCCAGAACACGGGCCGCTCCGCCGGCTGTAGCGTTGTGAGCGCCCAGTCGAGCCACCGTTCGACGCCGGCGCGGTCTTTCGGTGCCGCCGGATAAATCGGATTGTCCGGCGCATACTGGAGGACCAGATAGCGCACGATGGCATTGGATTCCCAGAGCTGGAAATCGCCGTCCTCGATGGTCGGAACGCGACCATTGGGATTCATCGCCAAATAAGCGGGCTGATCGTTGACGCCGAACTGCATCCCGGCATCGCGCCGCTCAAACGGCAGATCGATCTCGGCGCAGCACCACAGAACTTTTCGTACATTGCCCGAATTGGCGCGGCCCCAGATGCGCAGCATGAACTGGTGTCTCCTCTAGGCGCGCCATGACGGCGTTCTTGATTACGGCTGTCCGCCAGATCTTCGTCACACGGCTGCGCGGACTATCCCGCCGTCATTCCATTTTTTCGCTGAACGCCACGCGGAATGGGTGTGCTGGATAAACGCCGACGATCCGCAACTCCTTCGAGAAGAATTTCAGTTCTTCCAGCGCGAAGGCGAGGTTCTTGTCGTCTGGATGGCCGTCGACATCGGCATAGAACTGCGTGGCGAAGAAATTGCCTTCGACCATGTAGCTTTCCAGCTTGGTCATGTTGACGCCGTTGGTGGCGAAGCCGCCCATCGCCTTATAGAGCGCCGCTGGAAGATTGCGGACGCGGAAAACGAAACTGGTCACCAGCGGGCCGGAGCCTTGTGCGGCCCAGACCGGCTCGCGCGCCAGAATCACGAAGCGCGTGGTGTTGTGGGTCTCGTCCTCGATGTCCTCGGCGAGAATATCGAGACCGTAAATATCCGCAGCAAGCCGCGAGGCAATCGAAGCGCAGCTCTTGTCGCCGCGCTCCGCCACAATGCGCGCCGAGCCTGCGGTATCGCCTGAAACGATTGCCTTGATGCCGAGCTTGCGGATGATGCGGCGGCACTGGCCGAGCGCATGCACATGGCTCTCGACGGTCTTGATGTCCGAGATGTTGGCGCCGCGCGGCGCCATCAACTGATGGCGGATCGGCAGAAACCATTCGCCGACAATGAACAGGCCCGACTGCGGCAGCAGATGATGAATGTCGGCGACGCGGCCCGCCACCGAATTTTCGATCGGGATCATGCCGAGGCTGGCCTCGCCTGACGAGATCGCGGCCAGCGCGTCCTCGAACGTGGCGCAGGGCAACGGCGTCGCGTCCGGAAAGGCTTCCGCAATCGCAATGTGCGAATTCGCGCCGGGTTCGCCCTGAAAGGCGATTTTCATCGGTTGGGTCATGATGGTCTTCCCGCCAGCATCTGGCGCGCAGTCTCGAGATCGTGAGGCGTATCGACGCCCAGCGGTACCGTGTCAACCACGGTGACGTCGATCCGCATCCCGGCTTCGAGGGCGCGAAGTTGTTCGAGTTTTTCGCGGATCTCCAGCGGCGAGGGTGGCAGGCCAACGAACCGCGCCAGCGCCTGCCTGCGATAGGCATAAAGCCCGATGTGATGGTAGCGCGGGCCGTCGCCATAAGGGGCCGTCGCCCGCGTGAAATACAGCGCCCGCAGCCGCGTCGTGCTCACGGGCGATCCCACCACTTTCACCACGTTGGGATTGGTGTGTTCCTCGTCTTTGGCGATCACGGCGGCCAGGGTGGCGATGTCGACGCCGGTATCATTGAGCGGGGCCAGCACCGCGCGAATATCCTCCGGCGCGATGGTCGGCAGGTCGCCCTGAACGTTGATAATGGTGTCGATCCGGCCCGCGCCGTCGAGGGTCTGGAGCGCCTCGAAGATCCGGTCGGAGCCGGAGGGATGGTCGCTGCGGGTCATCACGGCCTCGCCGCCATGTGCAGTCACGGCCTGGGCAATTTCGGGTGCGTCGGTCGCGACGATGACCCGTCCGATTCGCGCGGCTTCCGCCCGGCGCAGCACATGGACGATCATCGGCAGGCCGCCGATGTCCAATAGCGGCTTACCCGGCAGCCGGGTTGCGGCCATGCGGGCGGGAATCAGCACAAGGGCGCGGGTTTCTGTCATTGGGGCAAACGGCTCGGACAGCCAAAATGATGAGGAAATGGCGGGTGTTTTCAAGGGGTCGCGCGTTTATACGGGTTGCCAGAAGGCAGGCAAACCGTTATCTCGATCCCGCTGCCTGTATTGCGCTGCACGCCTGTTTTCGGTAGCAAATCCATGGCCGTTTGATGCGGCCAATACCTCGACCTAACGGCCCGGAGCCTGATCGAAAATGGACTCCTTCGAACTCAATAAAATCATGGGCGCAGTGCTCGGCACTTGCCTCGTTCTGCTTGCGACCAACATGGTTGCCAATGCTGTCTGGGCGCCAAAGAAGCTGGAAAAGCCCGGTTTTGAAATCGCGGTGAAGGAAGCCGAAGGCGCCGGTCCGGCAGCCGCGGCAGCACCAAGCGAGCCGATCGAAAAGCTGCTTCAGACGGCCTCCGTCGAGAAGGGCACCGCGGCTGCAAAGAAGTGCGCCGCCTGTCACTCGTTTGAGAAGAACGGCCCGAACAAGGTCGGTCCGAACCTCTACGGCATTGTCGATGACGAAAAGGGACACGGCCGTAACGGCTTCAACTTCTCGGCGGCCATGAAAGCTGCCGGCGGCAAGTGGACCTACGACGACCTCAACAAGTTCATTGCCAACCCCAAGAAGACCGTTCCGGGCACCGCGATGGGCTTCGCCGGCATCAGCAAGGACAGCGAGCGGGCGGACGTGATCGCCTATCTGCGCACGCTGGCCGACACCCCGGTGCCGTTGCCAACCGCCAGCAAGTAGACTGTCGGCGAGTGACCGAAATTTAATCCGAAAACGGCCAGGTTCGCCTGGCCGTTTTGCATTGCAATTGCTGTAGTTTTCGAGCCGGACATTTGGCCGCAAAGAACCCGCCGCAACGGGCTGGCATCACATCCAAAAACCGACATAATCGGCCAAGACGTTGCCTCGACATGTATTTTTGACCAGCAACAGGAACTTTCAATTTGAGCATTTCCCGACGCGGTCTTCTTCAGAGCAGTGCATTTGTTGCAGCGATCCCGGCACTCAAGGCCGTGGGGTTGAATGCCGTCGAACCGGCGCAGGCTCAGGCCGCGCCGGAATGGAAACATGCCATGTCGCTGTTCGGCGACATCAAATATCCCGCCGGCTTCAAGCGCTTCGATTACGTCAATCCGGATGCGCCGAAAGGCGGCGTCGCCCGCCAGATTTCGATCGGCACCTTCGATAACTTCAATCTTGCGGTTGCGGGCGTGAAGGGCACCATCGCGCCGGCGGTCGGGCTGATCTATGAGACGCTGATGACGCGGTCTCAGGATGAGGCCACGGCTCAGTACGGCTTGCTGGCTGAGTCCGTGCAGCATCCCGACGATCATTCATGGGTGATCTATCGCCTGCGCAAGGATGCCAAGTGGAACGACGGCAAGCCGGTCACACCGGAAGACGTTTTGTTCTCGATGGAGTCGCTGAAAAAATACAGCCCGATGTATTCGTCTTACTACAAGCATGTGGTGAAGACGGAAAAGGTCGGCTCGCACGACATCAAGTTCACCTTCGATGCGCCCGGCAATCGCGAGCTTCCGACCATCGTCGGCGAACTGACGGTGCTGCCGAAGCACTGGTGGGAAGGCACCGACAGCGAAGGCCGCAAGCGCGACATCAGCGTCACCACGCTGGAGAAGCCGCTTGGCTCCGGCCCTTACGCGATCAAGGATTTTGTCGCGGGGCGGTCCGTGACCCTCGAGCGTGTGAAAAATTACTGGGGCGAGAAATCGCCGACGCGGATCGGCCAGAACAACTTCGACGAGCTGCGCTATGAGTTCTTCCGCGACACGACAGTGTCGCTCGAAGCCTTCAAGGCCGACCAGGCGGACTGGACCATCGAGTCCTCTGCCAAGAACTGGGCGACCGCATACGATTTCCCCGCTGTGACCGAGAAGCGCGTCGTTCTTGAGGAATTCCCGATCAACGATTCCGGCCGGATGCAGGGCTTCGCCTTCAACATCCGCCGCGAATTGTTCGCGGACAAGCGGGTTCGCCGCGCGTTCAACTATGCGTTCAATTTCGAGGAAATGAACAAGCAACTGTTCTATGGCCAATACAAGCGCATCAACAGCTACTTTGAAGGCACCGAACTGGCGAGTTCGGGAATTCCGCAAGGCAAGGAATTCGAGATCCTGAAAGAGGTCTACGGCGACATTCCGCCGGAGGTGATCGCCAAACCTTACGAGAATCCCGTCGGCGGCGACCCTGAGAAGGTGCGCGATAATCTGCGCAACGCGACGCGTCTGCTCAAGGAAGCGGGCTACGAGGTCAAGGACCAGAAGCTCGTCGACAAGAACGGCAAGCGGGTGTCGGTCGAATTTCTCCTCGACAGTCCGCCCTCCGAGCGCATCGTGCTGTTCTACAAGCCGTCGCTGGAACGGCTCGGTGTTGAGGTCACGGTTCGCAACGTCGATACCGCGCAATACCAGAACCGGCTGCGCAGCTTCGACTATGACATCATCACCGATCTGTGGGGGCAGTCGCTGTCGCCGGGCAATGAGCAGCGCGATTTCTGGGGAACCGAGTCGGCCGACATACCGGGATCGCGCAATACTGTCGGAATCAAGAATTCGGTGATCGACAAGTTGATCGACAAGATCATTTTCGCGAAAGATCGCGAGACATTGGTGGCGGCCACCAAGGCGCTCGATCGCGTCCTGCTCTGGCATTATTACGTGGTGCCGCAGTTCACTTACGGCTTCTCGCGGTATGCGCGCTGGGATCGCTTCAGCCATGCGCCCTTGCCGAAATACGGCCGTTCCGGCCTGCCCACGTTGTGGTGGTTCGACAAGGACAAGGCCGACAAGATCGGCAGGCGTTCTTGACCGGCGTTTCGCGGCGGCGGATTCTCGTTCTCGGCGGCAGCGCGGTGGCTGCTGCATGGACGCCGTTTGCGGTTGCGGCGCAATCCGATGCCGGTCCTGAATCCGGTTCTGAATCTCACGGCATGTCGTCGTTCGGCGATCTGAAATATCCGGCGGATTTTTCCCGCTTCGATTATGTCAATGCGAGCGCACCCAAGGGCGGCGTGTTCTCGACCATCCCGTCGGTGCGTGCCTACAACACCTCGTTTCAGACTTTTAATTCGCTGAACAGCTATATCCTGAAAGGCGACGGCGCGGTCGGAATGGATCAGACCTTTGCGTCGCTGATGGTGCGCGCGAGCGACGAGCCCGATGCGATGTATGGTCTCGTCGCCAGTTCGGTGCGGATTTCGCCGGACAAGCTGACCTACCGGTTTACGCTGCGGCCCGAAGCGCGCTTTCATGACGGGACGAAAATCACGGCTGCGGATGTCGCGTTCTCGCTGACCGTTTTGAAGGCCAAGGGTCATCCGATCATCCAGCAGCAATTGCGCGACATGACGAAGGCGGAAGCCGGCGGCGGCGCGACGTTAACGGTGACATTCGCAGCCAAGCGCGGCCGCGACGTGCCGCTGTATGTGGCAGGGTTGCCGATCTTCTCGAAGGCCTATTACGACAAGAAGCCGTTCGAGGAATCCACCCTCGATATTCCGCTGGGCAGCGGTCCCTACAAGGTCGGCCGTTTCGAGCCGGGACGTTATATCGAGTACGACCGCGTCAAGGACTGGTGGGCGAAGGATCTGCCGGTGTCACGTGGCGCGTTCAATTTCGACGTTGTGCGCTATGAATTTTACCGCGACCGCGACGTGGCATTCGAAGGCTTCACCGGACGCAACTATCTTTATCGCGAGGAATTCACAGCGCGGATCTGGAACACGCGCTACGATTTTCCAGCCGTCAAGGACGGCCGGGTCAAGCAGGAGAAGCTGCCTGACGATACTCCGTCGGGCGCGCAAGGCTGGTTTCTCAACACGCGGCGCGAACAGTTCAAGGATCCGCGCGTGCGCGAGGCGCTAATCAACGCGTTCGATTTCGAGTGGACCAACAAGACCATCATGTACGGCGCCTATGCGCGCACCGTGTCGCCGTTCCAGAATTCGGATCTGATGGCGGAAGGGCCGCCGCCGCCGGAAGAACTCAAGCTGCTGGAGCCGTTTCGCGGTCAGGTGCCGGACGAAGTGTTCGATGCACCGTTCGTGCCGCCGGTCTCCGATGGGTCGGGGCAGGATCGAACCCTGCTCCGCAAGGCGTCGCAAATGCTGCGAGACGCAGGATGTCCGGTTAAGGACGGCAAGCGCCGGTTACCGAACGGCGATGCATTCCGGATCGAGTTTCTGCTCGATGAGCCGGCATTTCAGGCGCACCACGCGCCTTACGTCAAAAATCTCGGCGTGCTCGGCATCGATGCCAGTGTGCGGCTGGTCGATCCGGTGCAGTTTCGCGCGCGCCTCGACGATTTCGATTACGATGTTGCGATCCAGCGCTTCAGCATGTCGTCGACGCCGGGCGATGCGATGCGCACGTTCTTCTCCTCGCAGGTTGCCGACATCAAGGGATCGCAGAATCTGTCCGGCATCAAGAATCCGGCGATCGATGCGCTGATCGAACGCATTATCGCGGCCGACAACCGCGACGAACTGCGCGTTGCCTGCCGGGCCTTCGACCGCGTGTTCCGCGCCGGGCGCTATTGGGTGCCGCAATGGTATTCGGCCAGTCATCGCATTGCCTATTGGGATGTCTTCGCTCATCCTGCAAATATTCCGCGTTACACCAACGGCGTCGGTGCACCGGAGCTATGGTGGTCCGATGAGGCGAAAGCAAAAAAGCCCGAGCAGGTCAAACCCGAGCAGGCGAAATAATCCATGAGCGCGTATATCGCCCGCCGCATCCTGCTGATGATTCCCACATTGTTGGGCATTTTGTTCGTGTCGTTCGTCGTGGTCCAGTTTGCGCCCGGCGGCCCGGTGGAGCGGGTGATCGCGCAACTGTCCGGCGCGGATACCGGCGCAAGCTCGCGCATTTCAGGATCGTCCGGAGGCGACTTCGCGTCGCGTCCGCAAGCGGGTGCCGGGTCCGACGCGGTGAGCTCGAAGTACCGCGGCGCGCAGGGGCTCGATCCGGATTTCATCAAGAGTCTGGAAAAGCAATTCGGCTTTGACAAGCCCGCGCCCGAGCGCTTCGCGCTGATGGTGTGGAATTTCGCCCGGTTCGATTTCGGCAAGAGTTATTTCCGCGACGTCAGCGTGATCCAGCTCATCAAGGAGAAGCTGCCGGTCTCGATGTCGCTCGGCATCTGGATGACACTGCTGACCTATCTGATCTCGATTCCGCTCGGGATTCGTAAAGCGATCCAGGACGGCTCGAAATTCGACACCTGGACGTCGGGCATCATTATCATCGGCTTTGCGATTCCAGGCTTCCTGTTCGCGATTCTGCTCATCATCCTGTTCGCAGGCGGGTCGTTCTTCGACATCTTTCCCTTGCGCGGACTGACCTCCGACGGCTGGTCGCAGTTTCCGTGGTACTGGAAGATTCTCGATTATTTCTGGCATATCTCGCTGCCGTTGATCTCGATGGCGCTCGGTGCATTCGCCACCATGACGCTGCTGACCAAGAACTCGTTCCTCGATGAAATCCGCAAGCAATATGTCATGACCGCGCGCGCCAAGGGCTGCAGCGAGCGTCAGGTGCTGTACGGGCATATTTTTCGGAACGCGATGCTGATTGTAATCGCGGGCTTCCCCAGCGCTTTCATTCATGCGTTCTTCTCCGGCTCGCTATTGATCGAAACCATCTTTTCGCTCGACGGCCTTGGCCTGCTCGGATTTGAGAGCGTGCTCAATCGCGATTATCCGGTGGTGTTCGGCACGCTGTTTATCTTTTCGCTGGTCGGTCTGGTGGTCAATCTGATTTCGGACCTTGCCTATATGTGGATCGATCCGCGGATCGATTTCGAGGCGCGGGAAGTATGACGACCGCTCCTGCAGAACCGATCGAGACCACGGCGTTGTCGCCATTGGGCGAAGCCGTGCCGCCCTCGCGCCACCCGCTCGGCATGTCGCCGCTGAACCAGCGCCGCTGGCGGAATTTCAAATCCAACCGGCGCGGCTACTGGTCGTTCTGGCTGTTCCTGGCGTTGTTTCTGGTTTCGCTGTTCGCGGAGGTGATCGCCAACGACCGCCCGTTCCTGATCAAGTTCGATGGCAAGCTGTATTTCCCTGCTTTCGTGACCTATCCCGAGACGGCTTTCGGCGGCGACTTCGAGACTGCCGCGGATTATCGCGATCCATACCTGCAGAAGCTAATCAAGGAAAAGAACGGCACGGTGATCTGGCCGCTGATCCGTTATTCCTACAGTACGCACAATCTCGATCTGCCGACGCCCGCGCCATCGAAGCCGACATGGATGCTCACCGAAGCGCAATGCAAGGCAGTGGTGGAGAAGAAGGGCGTGCGCGGCTGCCGCGACCTCGAATACAACTGGCTCGGCACCGACGATCAGGGGCGCGATGTGGTCGCGCGGCTGATTTACGGATTCCGTATCTCGGTTCTGTTCGGTCTGGCGCTGACGATCATCTCGTCGGTGATTGGCATCGCCGCCGGCGGTATCCAGGGTTACTTCGGCGGCTGGGTCGATCTTCTGTTCCAGCGGTTCATCGAAGTCTGGACCGCGATCCCGTCGCTATATCTGCTGCTGATCCTGTCGTCGGTATTGGTGCCGGGCTTCTTTGTGCTGCTCGGAATCCTGCTGCTGTTTTCATGGGTGTCGCTGGTCGGGCTTGTGCGCGCGGAGTTCTTGCGCGGACGCAACTTCGAATACATTCAGGCGGCGCGGGCGCTCGGCGTGTCCAACCGCACTATCATGTTCCGGCATCTGCTGCCGAATGCGATGGTGGCGACCATGACCTTCCTGCCGTTTATCGTCTCGTCCTCGGTGATGACGCTGACTGCGCTAGATTTTCTTGGCTTCGGCCTGCCGCCCGGATCGCCGTCGCTCGGTGAATTGCTGTCGCAGGGCAAGTCGAACGTGCAGGCCCCGTGGCTCGGTTTCACCGGCTTCTTCTCGGTCGCGATCATGCTGTCGCTTCTGATCTTCATCGGCGAGGGCGTGCGTGACGCTTTCGATCCGCGCAAGACATTCAGGTAAGGCGAAATATGTTGGACGCGATCAACCAGCCTCTGCTCGATGTCCGCGATCTGTCGGTCGGCTTCCGCCAGAGCGGAAACGAGAGCGTGGCGGTGGATGGCATTTCGTTTTCGATCGAGCGCGGCCAGTGCGTTGCGCTGGTCGGAGAGTCGGGTTCGGGAAAGTCCGTCAGCGCGTTGTCGGTGCTGAAGCTGCTGCCTTATCCGACCGCATTCCATTCGTCCGGCAGCATTCGCTTCAAGGGTCAGGAACTGCTCGGTCTCAGCGAGAACGAGATTCGCGGCATTCGCGGCAACGACATTTCGATCATTTTTCAGGAGCCTATGACCTCGCTCAATCCGCTGCACACTATCGAGGCGCAGATTGGCGAGGTGATTTTCCTGCACAGCGGCGTGCGCGGGGCGGTGGCGCGGGCGCGGACACTCGAACTGTTGACGCAGGTCGGCATTCCCGATCCTGAAACACGCCTCGCTAGTTACCCGCATCAGTTGTCCGGCGGCCAGCGGCAGCGTGTGATGATCGCCATGGCGCTGGCGAACGAGCCGGATCTGTTGATTGCCGACGAGCCGACCACGGCGCTCGATGTCACGGTGCAGGCGCAAATCCTCAAGCTGCTGGCGGAGATTCGCACACGGCTTGGTATGAGTATGCTGTTCATTACCCACGATCTCGGCATCGTGCGGCGGATCGCCGATGTGGTTTGCGTCATGAACAACGGCAAGATCGTCGAACAGGGGCCGGTGGAGCAGGTGTTCACCGCGGCCCAGCATCCCTACACCAAGGCGCTGTTGGCGGCGGAGCCGAAACCTGACCCAGCGCCGCCGCGTCCGGACTCGCCGGTGGTGATGTCGTCGGGCGATCTGAAAGTTTGGTTTCCGATCAAGCGTGGACTCCTTCGCAAGACGGTCGGACACATCAAGGCGGTCGATGGCGTCAGCGTGTCGGTGCGTCAGGGCGAGACACTCGGCGTTGTCGGTGAATCCGGCTCCGGCAAGACAACGCTCGGGCTGGCGTTGCTGCGCCTGATTTCGTCGAAGGGGCCGATTGTGTTCCTCGGCAAGGATATTCAGGGGTTGAATTTCAAGCAGATGCGCCCGGTCAGGCGCGATATGCAGATCGTGTTTCAAGACCCGTTCGGTGCGCTCAGTCCGCGCATGTCGGTCGGCGACATTATCGCCGAAGGGCTTGGCGTGCATCAGCCGTCGCAAAGCGAGAGCGATCGCGAGGCGCGCGTGGTCAAGGCGCTGACCGAGGTCGGGCTCGATCCGGCGACGCGTTTTCGCTATCCGCACGAGTTCTCCGGCGGGCAGCGTCAGCGCATCAGCATCGCGCGCGCGGTGGTGCTGGAGCCGAGTTTCGTCGTGCTGGATGAACCGACCAGCGCGCTCGACATGCTGTTTCAGGCTCAGATGGTCGATCTGCTGCGCGAACTGCAACGCAAGCGCGACCTGACCTATATGTTTATTTCGCACGATCTGCGGGTGGTCGCCTCGCTGGCGAGCAACCTGATCGTGATGCGGCACGGCAAGGTGGTTGAGCAGGGTGTGGCGGCAGAACTCTTCAGCAATCCCAAGACGGACTACACACGCGCCTTGTTTGCTGCGGCGTTCAATATCGAAGCCGCGCCGAACATCGTGCCGGAGATGTGATTGTGCCGCTGTCCCGCATCGTCATTGCGAGGAGCGCTTGCGGCGAACCAATCCAATCTTCCTTGTAGCTCTGGATTGCTTCGCTTCGCTCGCAATGACGGTGTAAATGGCTCGCGCCTCAGGATGACGGAAAGAGCGGAAGCCGCCTCACGCTCGTCAGATCGCTCCCCGCAGCCTTGATCCGCGCGATGGCGGCCTGAATCGTCTCGATGGCTGTGGCCATGTGATGTGCGTTGGCATGAACGATGGTGCTGCCGTCGCGCACGATCGCAATGTGACCTTTCCAGAAAATCAGATCGCCGCGCTTGAGATCGTGCCATTGCGAGGGCGGCAGTGCCGCTCCCAAGGCTGCTTCCTGCATGTCGCTGTCGCGCGGCGCGGCAAGGCCTGTGGCGGCAAGAGAAGTCTGCACCAGCCCCGAGCAGTCGATGCCGAGGCTGGTCCTGCCGCCCCAGAGATAGGGCGTTCCGGCAAATCTTTCGGCCACGGTCACGTAATCGGATTCCAGCGTACCGAGCGGTGCCACGTGCTGGATCGGCAGGTAGTGCCGCTGGCTGGTGATGGCGAAGGTGGTATCGGTTCTGACGATTTCGATCCGCGCGCCGAGCGGAAGGCTTTCGATCGGCGGCAGTTTGATCGACGGTCCCGGAAAGGCAAATGTGCGCAGCGCCGTCACTTTATGGGTTGGCGTGCTGCGCGGTTGCACGAGGGCAATGTCCGGCAGCCATCCGACATAGCCGTCGGTGTTGAGCTGACCCCAGGCCCATCCTTCGGCGTTGCGTTCGTAGATCGTGACGCGCTCGCCCTTCAGCGCTTCGGTGTCGAGGGCTGCATCGTGCGACGGTTCGCGCCGTATCGGCACGACGGGATCGAATATCTCGAACTCGGTGCCTTCGGCGAAACGCGCGGCCGTCACTTTGCCTTCAAGATGCTTTGCCGCCAGATCCGCCCGTGCGGGTGTCAATCTTGGATCGTGAGTGGGATCAGCCATAGCGCTCGTCCAGCAGCTTGTAGATGGCGCGCGCGGCCTGACATTCGCCGCCCTCGGGACGTGCGGGCTTGGCCGATGGCGTCCAGCCGTAGATGTCCACGTGCAGCCAGCTCTTGGCGCTTTCGACGAAACGCTTGAGGAACAGCGCGCAGGTGATCGATCCTGCAAACGCGCCGCCGGGGGCGTTGTTGAGGTTCGCGGTTTTGGAATCCAGCCACGAATCGTAAGGCATCCACAGCGGCATACGCCACAGCGGATCGTTCTCGGCGCGGGCATGGCGCGCGACGTCTGCCGCAAGCGCCTCGTCGTCGGTGTAGAACGGCGGCAGGTCCGGTCCCAGCGCGACGCGCGCCGCTCCCGTCAATGTGCCGAGGTCGATCAGCAGGTCCGGCTTCTCCTCGTCAGCCAACGTCAATGCGTCGGCCAGCACGAGGCGTCCTTCGGCGTCGGTGTTGCCGATCTCGACACTAACTCCCTTGCGCGAGGGAAAAATATCCAGCGGACGGAAAGCGTTTCCGGCGACCGAATTCTCGACGGCGGGAATCAGGACGCGCAGCCGAATTTTGAGTTTGGCATCCATGATCATCTGCGCCAGCGCCAGCACATTGGCCGCGCCGCCCATGTCCTTTTTCATAATCAGCATGCCGCTCGACGGTTTGAGGTCGAGGCCGCCGGTATCGAAGCAGACGCCTTTGCCGACCAGCGTCACCTTAGGATGTTTCGGATCGCCCCAAGTCATGTCGATCAGGCGCGGCGCGCGGGTCGAGGCCATGCCCACCGCATGGATCAGCGGAAAATTCTGCTTGAGCAAGTCGTCGCCGACAATGCAGCTGTAAGCCGCGCCGTACTTGTCCGCGAGCGTTTGTGCTGCCTGGGCCAGTTCATCCGGTCCCATGTCGTTGGGGGGCGTATTGATGAGGTCGCGCGCCAGTGCGGCGGCTTCCGCCATGCGGGTGGTTTCGGCGATGTCGACGCCGTCCGGCGGAACGAGCCGCGCGCCGGGCGCGTCGCTCTTGCGGTAGCGGTTGAAGCGGTAGCTGCCGAGCGCGAAGGCCAGCGCCGCCAGCCGCGTATCGTGCGGGGCATTGGCGAAGCTATAGGTGCCCGCCGGCAGCAGACCCGGCAGTTGTCCCGGCCGGAACGGATCGTTCCATGCGCTGGATTGATCCTCGATGCCGAACAAGACGTGGGCGATCGATCCATCCTCCGCCGGCAGCGCGAGATACTGGCCGGGCTTTGCGGTGAAGGCATTGGCCACGGCGAACCGATGGGCGGTGGCGGGAAGGGCGGCGCTGACCGCATCCCAGGTCGATTTGGTGGCAAAGGTGATGGGCGTGGGGATCACGTCGGTGGAACTTTTGAAGGCAGGATGCATGGGATTCCCGAACGAGGCAGGGCGATGGGGCACTATAGCAGCGCCATGACCCTGCGCGGCAGCTTAGGACGATGTTTTTACGCGCTGTTTCGGCGGCGCGCAGCGGGTCCGGCGTGTCGGCACCACCCGGAATTAACCAGCCATTAGGGTTAACAGTCTATTTCTGACGGCATCCGGCTTCGCCACACCTCGATAGCGAGTCCATGCGTCATGCGTAATCCGTCTCACTTCACCCGATACCTTGGTTCAGCAGCGATCGCGGCGATCCTCGCGATGGGTCTCGCCGGGTGTCAGACCGCCAGTTCCCCCGAAGTCACGGGATCGCTGAATGCGCGCCCCGGCGCTGGCCCCGGCCAGGTGTCACGCGAAGCAATCGAGACGTATGGCGAGCGTTATCGCGCCAATCCGCGCGATGC
>CALRLJ020000002.1:0-27968 GCA_943368635.1 Sediminibacterium ginsengisoli
AGAGCGCGGGCATCAGCCGGAAATATTCCGTAACTATTTGACGTCCTGGCGTTAATTAACCGCGGGCCGGGGCACGAAACGCGATGAATCGCGCATCCGGCCATCGCCGGCGGCAGACATCCCCGCCACCCGCAGCGGCCGGACAACAGACGGCAGCAGGCTCGGCCCCGCCGCCATGTGCGCCGTCTCCAGCGCCTCGATGAATCCGGCGAACCAGCTATGGATGGTGCCGGCGCGCAGCTTGGCCATCATCGCTTCCCACCGCATCCGGCGCTCCGTCGACGGCATCGACAGCGCGGTGGCAATGGTTCGCGCCATGCCGTCGATATCATGCGGATTGACCAGGAGCGCGGTGTCGAGTTCGTTCGCCGCACCGGCAAACTTCGAAAGCACAAGAACGCCAGGATCGATGGGATTTTGTGCCGCTACATATTCCTTGGCGACCAGATTCATGCCGTCATGCAGCGGCGTCACCACGCCAACTTGCGCGGCGCGGTAGAACCCGGCGAGCACGGTCTGGCTAAAGCCCTTGCTGAGATAACGGATCGGCGTCCAGTCCACTTCGCCGTGACGGCCGTTGACCTCGGTTACCTGCTTCGACAACTCGTCCTGCAGGTTGCTGTAGGCCTCAATACCGCCGCGCGACGGCGTTGCGATTTGCAGCAGCGAAACAGAGCGCTTCAACGAGGGCTGAATTTCAAACAGGCGGTCGAACGCGCTGATGCGATTGACGAGACCTTTCGAATAATCCACCCGATCGACGCCGATCGCCAGCCGCTCGCCATGCAGGCTCTTGCGCAGCCGGGAAACATCCGGATGCGAAGCCGCCCGCTGGGCCTGCGCCGCAAATCCATCTACATCGATGCCGATGGGAAACGCCGCGATGCGCGACGTTCCGAAGCGCGATGTGACGACACCGTCATCGACATCGAGACCGATTTCGGCGCGCAGATACGTAGCGAAATTCTCGCAATCGTCCTCGGTCTGAAATCCGATCAGATCGTAAGCCAGCATCGCCTCGACCAGATCGCGATGATTCGGAACACCCGAGATCACGCGGCGCGCAGGCCACGGCGTATGCAGGAAGAACCCGAGCGGATTGCGAACCCCGAGATCGCGCATCTCCGCACCGAGCGTGAGAAAGTGGTAATCCTGAATCCAGAAGGCGGCGCTCGGCTTGTTGAAGCGCATCAGCGCGCGCGCCATGAAAGAATTCACTTCACGGTAAGACTGGTAATCATCCTGCGAGACGCGAATGAGGTCGTTGCGCGAATGCAGCGCAGGCCACAACGCGGAATTCGCGAAGCCTTCGTAATAGCCACCGTAATGCGCCGCAGGAAGATCGAGCAGCGCCAGCGCGCCGGCGCCGAGCGATTCAATTTTAGCGAAAGAATCCTTGGAGACGTTGTCGCGAACACGACCCGATGAGCCGACCCAAATTGCACCGGATTTTTCCACCACCGGCAGCAGCGCTGCTGCCAGTCCACCTGTCATCGGCTCATTTGCTTTTGCGCGCGCGACACGATTGGAAACAACGACGAGATCCACAGGCCCCCCTCCCGAGTTTTGCAGCTGCAAAACTAACACCTGTTCATCAATATGGTTCCCCGCCACCCTTCAGACCGATTGACGTCAAAGTTGGATGCGCAAAGCGGAACCCGGTTCCATCGAGCGAAAGGGTGGCCGATTAAAACCGATTTGCATAGTCTTGACACATTCGGAATCGCGCGACGGATACATATGCAAAATACCGTCACGCGGAACTCGATGAGAATCGAAATCGTAAGCAAACATTACCGTCAGCAACCTGCGCCGACTTTCGCTTCATGCAACCGCATCGTGCCACGCAGATTTAACTGCGCCAGTAGCGATCTTCCCAGTTCCGCGACAACTTCATGCCGGTGAGAATCAATCCCGCCATCGAATAGGTCTGCGGAAAATTTCCAAACAGCGCGCCGGTTTTCGGATCGACATCTTCGGACAACAGCCCGTAGCGATTGCGATGCGCCAGCGCATCGGCAAACGCTTCGCGCGCTTCTTCGCGCCGCCCCTGCTGCCACCATGCATCGATCAGCCAGAAACGACAGATCATGAAGGCTGTCACCGGTAATCCGAAATCATCTTCCGCCGCGTATCGCATCATGTGCTTCTCGCGCAGCAACTCTCGTTCCATGACGGCGACGGTTTTGACGAAACGCGGGTCGTCGACCTCGCAAACGCCGAGATCCGGCAACAGCAATACGCTGGCGTCCAGATCGTCCGAACCGAACGCAGCAGTAAAGGCCTCACGCTTCGGATTCCATGCCCGTTCGAGCAGTTCCTTGTGAATTGGATCGGCGACCGAATTCCAGTATGCGGCGCGCTCATGCAAGCCGAGTCGCGTCGCGATGGCTGCCAGCCGGTTGACACCGGCCCAGCACATCGCTGCGGAATGGGTGTGAACACGTTGCCGCCCGCGATATTCCCAGATTCCCGCATCTGGTTTGAGTGCAACGCTTGCGGCTTTCTCTCCCAGTTCCTCGAGCAGATGAAACAGTTTCTCGCCGCCCGGCGTCGGCAGCCGCCGATCGAAGAACAGCGGCAATGCCGCAAGGATCACGCTGCCGTAGGTGTCGTGCTGGCTCTGCTCGACAGCGGCGTTACCGATGCGAACCGGACCGTCGCCGCGATAGCCCTTGAGATCGGTTGCGATCCATTCATCGAGCGGAAGGTTGGGCACCACACTGTAAACCGGCTTCAACGGCCCGTCGGTGTTGGCCGCGAGCGACAGCGTGAAGCCGATGAAGTCCTCCATCGTCTGAGTTGCGCCGACGCGGTTCAGCGCCTTCACCACGAAGTAGGCATCCCGCAGCCAGCAGAAGCGATAGTCCCATGTGCGGCCTGAACCCGGCGCCTCCGGTATCGATGTGGTGTGTGCGGCGATGATACCGCCGGTCTCTTCGAAATTCGACAGCTTTAGCGTGATCGCAGCGCGAATGATCGCTTCCTGATAGTCGTACGAAATATAAAGACGCCGCACCCAGTGCAGCCAATACGCCTTCGTCTGCTCGGCGAAGGATTTCGCGGTCGCCGCCAGATCGCCCGGATATGGCTCGTCGTGACCGAACACCATATGCACCGGCCGCGTCAGAACGAACGGCGTTTCGTGCTCGATCATGGCTATTGGCGCATCTGTCGTGATACGGACCGAGGATTCCTCCTCGGCATAACGAATGTGATTGCTGCCAAGCGAGCTTCGCTTCAGCGGCTTGCCATAGGAATGTGTCGGCCGGACACGAATGGTGATGCGCGGCAGTCCGGCAACCGGCTCGATGATGCGAAACAACTGCGGAGGCCTGAACATGCGGCCATACTGCCGGAATCGCGGCGCGAAATCGGTGATGCGAACCGCGTTGCCCTTGGCGTCGGTCAGAATGGTTTCGACCAAAGCAGTGTTGCGGACATATTCAGATTTGAAATCCACCATGCCGTCGAGCACGACATCGCTGAAACCCTTTTCTTCATCGCCTGCAAGCAACCGGGAGAAGACCGGATCGGAATCAAAGCGCGGGAAACACCACCACACCAGCCGCGACGTCGGATCGACCAGCGCAGCGGTCTTGCAGTTTCCGATGACTGCGAGATCGAGGCCGTGATCGATCTTCGTGCCCGCTTCAATTTGCGATGCTGTCATTGCCTTGGGAATGTTCATTGCGCCGCCATCGTTTCTTCATCAAGCAAATGCGTGAGCCATGCACGGACATCCTTCGGAGCCCTGAATTGTCCGTTGACGCCGTGAGCATGGCGACCCACTGAAAATGACACACCGTGAAACGCCGGCATGATGGCGAACACGGATTCGTCGGTGACATCGTCACCAATGAATATGGGATTGCGCCCGGAGAAAGGCGCGTGATTCATCAACTCGCGAACGCCCGTCGCTTTGGTGAAACCGGCGGGCTTGATCTCGCAGACGAACTTCCCCGGAAGAACCTCAATCGGCGCTTGCGGCAGATCGGCACGAATCGCGGACACCGCTTCATAGATGGTCCGCTCAAACTGCGGCGCCAGCCGGTAATGCAGGGCGACAGAGTATCCCTTGTCCTCATAGAGGATGCCGGGGCTGAGATGAGAGATCGCAATAAAACGCCGCTTCAGATCGTTGTCCATCGGCGGCGCGCGCGACGCCACAGCTTCGCTCTCGACCGACAGCCGCATCTCGGCACCATGGCCGCCAACAGCGGGAAACTGCAGCGGCGCAAAGATGACATCGATGTCGGTGAGTGAGCGGCCGCTGACCAGCGCGAGGGCGCCATCCAGCCGTTCGTGAAGCGTTTGAAGAACCAAGCCGAGCTTCGGCGGCACCACAACGTCACGAGGCGTCGGCGCAAGCTCAAGCAATGTGCCGTCAATATCGAGCAACAACGCAGTCTGGTCGAGATCCGGGACGATCCCGGCCGGTGCCGGCAGTTCACCTGCAAGTTTTGCCGCAGAATTTTCAGTCACACGGTGATCCATCAGCTACTCCTGCGCGGCCAGCGGCCGCGCAACTTCCTCTAACGATTTGCGCTCGGCATCTATGCAATAGCGCCACGCAATGAAAGCAGCAGCGACCATCAAAGCCGATCCGAGCAGATAACCGGCGAACACGCTGCCGCGCGAGCCGGTGTCGATCAGTATGCCGAACAGCACAGGCCCGGCGATGCCGCCGACGCCGGTTCCGACTGCATAAAACAACGCGATGGCAAGTGCGCGAACCTCGAGCGGAAAAGTTTCGCTCACGGTGAGATACGCAGCGCTCGCTGCCGGCGACGCAAAGAAGAAGATCACCATCCAGGCAATCGTCTGGGTTTGCGCGGTGAGAACGCCGATCGAGAACAAATAGCCCGACCCGGCAAGCAGAATACCGGACATACTATAGGTCAGCGCGATCATGGTGCGCCGTCCCAGTGTATCGAATAGCGAACCGAGCAACAGCGGCCCAAGAAAATTCCCGGCCGCGAAGGGCAGGATATACCATCCGACATTTGCAGCCGGGATAGCGAAGAAATCTGTCAAAACCAAAGCATAAGTGAAGAAAATCGCGTTATAGAAAAATGCTTGCGCCACCATCAACGACAATCCCACCAGCGAGCGGGCGCGATAGGTTCGCAGCAGGGTAACGGCAACTTCACGCAGCGGCGTATGCGTGCGCATTTTCAATTTGATTTTGGGTAACGGAGAACCGCTGTCGCGCGCGCCGGGCATCACCGAGCGTTCGATGTCGGTCACGATCTCCAACGCGCGCTCCGGCTGGCCATGAACCATCAGCCAGCGCGGGCTTTCGGGAATCCAGAACCGCATCACGAACACGATCAGACCGAGACCCGCGCCGGTCAGAAATGCCAGCCTCCAGCCCTTCTCCGGATCGATCACGCTCGGGTCGAGCAGCACGATTGCGCTGACAGCACCGATGGCCGCGCCGATCCAGAAGCTGCCGTTGACGATCAGATCCGTGCGGCCGCGATACCGTGCAGGCACAAGTTCCTGAATGGTGGAATTGATCGCGGTGTATTCACCACCGATGCCCGCACCGGTCAGAAACCGGAAGAACGCAAAGCTTGCGAGACTCCACGAGAACGCCGTTGCGGCCGTCGCCGCGAGGTAAACGGCAAGCGTCACGAAGAACAGCTTCTTGCGGCCGATCCTGTCGGTCAGCCAGCCGAAGCCGATCGCGCCCAGAACCGCGCCAGCAAGATAGGCGCTGGTGACAATTCCAATATCGGTATTGCTGAACTGGAGAACCGGACTGTTCTTCAGCGCACCCGACAATGCACCCGCTAGCGTCACCTCGAGCCCATCGAGAATCCAGGTGATGCCGAGTGCTGCGATCACGCGGGTATGAAATCCGCTCCATGGCAGCGAATCCAGGCGCGCCGGAATATCCGTCTCGACGGTGCCCTGCGCGAGGGCGAGAGAAGGAACGATGGTTTTTTGCCGTAAGGTCTGCGCCCAGGACATCTGGATGTTTGTCAAAGCTGACATCCCGCCGTCCCTTTTACCGGTTCCACTCTCGACCCCTCGATGGACGCCGTGACCGGCAAAACGGTTGGCGGGCAGCGCCGGATGCGCAAGCATCATGGCGACAAGCTTGAGGAAGTTTCTGGCTCCAACCCTCCCCAAAACGTCGTTGTGTCAGCGCGATGGCCCAGACTCATGGCGCCATACTCTTCCACCGGACAGCGGGTACATCCGCCGCCGTCCGTAATACCAACATCTAACCGGAAGGATGGTTCCATATGGAACCCGCTCGGCGGGTTCCACCGACGGGATCAGGCCGCGCGTGCCGGTGGGGCCATATCCTTGTAGCCCGGCGCAAGCTGAAGCTTCGGCTCGGTCATGGACTGCAATGTCTCCAGCGTCATGCCCGGAATCATTTCCACCACCAGCAACCCCGCAGACGAAACGTCGATCACCGCATAGTTGGTGTAGATGCGCTTCACCACGCCCGCCGCCGTTAACGGATAAGTGCAGCGGAACTTGATGCGCGGCTGGCCCTTCTTGTCGGTGTGCTCCATCAGCACGCGGATTTCCTTGGCGCCGACCGCAAGATCCATCGCTCCGCCCACGCCGGGCGGAAATTCGGTATCTTCCGTGGTCCAGTTGGCGAGATCGCCTTTTTCCGACACCTCGAACGCGCCGAGCAGGCTGACATCGAGATGGCCGCCGCGGATCATCAGAAACGCATCCGCATGATGGACATAGCAACCGCCGGTGACCAGCGTGGTCAGATTCTTGCCAGCGTCGGTGAGTTCTTGATCTTCCTCGCCAGGCTTGGGTGGGCCGCCCATTCCGAGCACACCGTTCTCGCTGTGAAAGATCACCTCGCGAGACTTTGGCACAAAGCCCGACGTCAGTGTCGGAATGCCGATGCCGAGATTGACGTAAGCGCCTTCCGGCAAATCCTGCGCGGCACGCCATGCCATCTGCTGGCGCGTCAAGGGAGTGTAACGAGCGGTTGGATCGAGGGTCACGTTTCAGCTCCCAATTCTCAGCGGTTCTGCAACGACAATTCTGTCGACGAAAATTCCGGGCGTCACCACCGCTTCCGGATCGAGCGCACCGAGTTCGACCATCGTTTCGACCTCGACCACCGTCAATGCGGCAGCCATCGCGCAGACCGGATTAAAGTTACGGGCAGATTTGCGATAGGTGAGATTGCCCCAGCGATCAGCCTTCGCGGCTTTCACCAGTGCGATGTCGCCTTTCAGCGGCTTTTCGAAAACATGAAGCCGCCCGTCGATCTCGCGCTGTTCTTTGCCTTCGGCAAGCTTGGTGCCCGCCGACACCGGAGAGAAAAATCCACCGAGACCGGCTGCGGCGCAACGCATGCGCTCGCTGATGGTGCCTTGCGGCACCAGCTCCAGTTCAAGACTCTTGGCACGGTAGGCGTTGAGGAAGGCGCTGTAGTCCCCGGAGCGCGGATAGGAGCAGATCACCTTGCGGACGCGACCGGAATTGATCAGCCGCGCCAATCCATGATCGCCGTTGCCTGAATTGTTGGCGACGACCGTCAGTTCCTTCGCTCCCTGATCGTGCAGCGCTTCGAGCAGGTTGTCGGCAACACCGACCGCGCCGAACCCCGGCACCAGTACGATTGCCCCGTCCTGCACACCGGCGACCGCCGCCGCCAGTGACTCCACGCGCTTGTCGATCACCGCGTTACTCCCTTGTTAGCGTTCTATTTTCTTAGCCTTGAAGGATTGAACCTAGGCAAAAAGCGACCGCCGAGCAAACCTTGCCTCGGCATTGTGGGGATGCAGAAAGCGACGTTCTTTCGCATCTGCGAAATGAGCGGCGCGTGCGTTTCGTCGCGCGATTCAACGGCACACCAACCGCGCAACTCACGCGCAGATGATCGCGCGATGACATCCGCGGCGAAAATCGGCGTTGCAAAGTTTCGCAGGCCGGTTGTTAATTAGAACAATTACAAAAAACGTTTTCTGGAAATCACTTGGGAGGTGCTTGTGTCTACAGTGAAATTAACGGTCAACGGGAAAGCGGTATCCGCCGACGTCGAGGATCGGACGTTGCTGGTCCATCTGCTGCGCGACCATCTCGGCCTTACCGGTACCCACGTCGGATGCGACACCAGCCAGTGCGGCGCCTGCATCGTCCATATTGACGGGCGCGCGGTGAAATCCTGCACCACCATGGTCGGCCAGGCGAACGGCACCAACGTCACCACCATCGAAGGTATTTCCAAGGGCGATACGCTGCACCCGATGCAGGCCGCTTTCCGGGACAATCACGGCCTCCAGTGCGGCTACTGCACGCCGGGCATGATCATGTCCGCGATCGATATCGTGCACCGCCATGGCGGCAAGCTCGACGAAGCGACCGTTCGTCACGAGCTGGAAGGCAACATCTGCCGCTGCACGGGATACCACAATATCGTCAAATCGGTGCTCGACGCCGCCGGACGCATGAAGGTTGCAGCCGCCGCGGAATGATCCGCGACGGCACCTCATCAATCGGATTTACAGCTGCCCGCGCTGCTCGCGCGACCAAGGCAGCTCTTATGGAAAGGTCGAGATTATGAGTGTTGAAGGTATTGGCGCACGGGTTGTGCGCAAGGAAGACAAGCGTTTCATCACCGGCAAGGGCAAATACACCGACGACGTCCGCCTTCATGGCATGACCTATGCGTCGTTCGTCCGCAGCCCGCACGCCCACGCGAAAATCAAAAGCATCGATGTCACCGCCGCCAAGAAGATGCCCGGCGTGGTCGATGTGCTGACCGGCCAGCAGCTGGTCGACGACAAGATCGGCAATCTCATTTGCGGCTGGATGATCCATTCCAAGGATGGCTCACCGATGAAAATGGGCGCGTGGCCGGCGATGGCGCCGGAAACCGTGCGCTTCGTCGGCAATGCGGTGGCCGTCGTGATCGCGGAAACGCGCAATCAGGCGCGCGATGCGGCGGAAGCCGTCGAGGTTTCCTATCAAGAACTGCCCGCAGCCGCGGACATCCGTGCGGCCATCGCATCCGGAGCGCCGCAACTTCATCCCGAAGCGCCCGGCAACGTGATCTATGACTGGAGCATCGGCGACGAGGCCGCCACCAACGACGCTTTCAAGAAAGCCGCCAATATCGTGGCGATGGACATCACCAACAACCGGCTGGTGCCGAACGCCATGGAGCCGCGCGCGGCGGTTGCGGAATACGACGAGGCCGAAGAGCACTTCACTCTTTATACAACGTCGCAGAACCCGCATGTTGCGCGCCTCGTGCTGTCGGCTTTCTATAACGTCGCCGCCGAAAACAAGCTGCGCGTGATCGCCCCGGATGTCGGCGGCGGCTTCGGCTCCAAGATCTTCATTTACCCGGAAGAAATGGTGGCGCTGTGGGCTTCCAAGCGCACCGGCCGCCCGGTGAAATGGACCAGTGACCGCACCGAGGCGTTCCTCACCGACGCTCATGGCCGCGATCATCTGACCAAGGCCGAAATGGCCTTCGACAAGGACAACAAGATCCTCGGGCTGCGGGTGAAGACCCACGCCAATCTCGGCGCCTACATGTCGTTGTTCTCGTCGTCGGTGCCGACCTATCTCTACGCCACGCTGCTGTCGGGACAATACAACATCCAGAACATCTACGCCGAGGTGGTCAGCGTCTACACCAACACCGCGCCGGTCGATGCCTATCGCGGTGCAGGCCGTCCTGAAGCGAGCTTCGTGATGGAGCGGATGATGGAAACCGCGGCACGTCAGCTCAAGGTCGATCCGACTGAGCTGCGGCGCAAGAACTTCATCACCAGCTTCCCGCATCAGACGCCGGTAATCATGGCCTATGATGCCGGTGACTTTAATGCCTCGCTCGACGCGGCGCTGAAAGCCGTCGACTATGCAGGCTTCCCTGCCCGCAAGGAGAAGGCCAAGAAAGAAGGCAAGCTGCGCGGCATCGGCTTCTCCTGCTACATCGAAGCCTGCGGCATCGCGCCATCGAAAGCTGTCGGCAGCCTCGGCGCGGGCGTCGGCCTGTGGGAATCCTGCGAGGTGCGGGTCAATCCCGTCGGCACCATCGAAATCCTGACCGGCTCGCACAGCCACGGCCAGGGCCATGAGACGACATTTGCCCAGGTGGTCGCGGATCGTCTCGGCATTCCGATCGGTCAGGTGTCGATCGTTCACGGCGACACTGACAAAGTTCAGTTCGGCATGGGCACTTACGGCTCGCGTTCCGGTGCGGTCGGCATGTCCGCTATCGTCAAGGCGATGGAGAAGGTCGAAGCCAAGGCGAAGAAGATCGTCGCGCATCAGTTGGAGGCTTCTGAAAACGACATCGTTATCGAAAACGGCGAGTTCAAGGTCACCGGCACCGATAAGGCGATTGCACTGCCGATGGTCGCACTCGCTGCCTACACCGCGCACAATCTACCGGACGGCATGGAGCCTGGCCTGAAGGAAACCGCGTTCTACGATCCGAGCAACTTCACCTTCCCCGCTGGCGCTTATGTCTGCGAGGTCGATGTCGATCCCGGCACCGGCAAGACCGACATCGTCAACTTCGTCGCGGCGGACGACTTCGGCCGTCTCATCAATCCGATGATCGTCGAAGGTCAGGTTCACGGCGGCATCGCGCAAGGCATCGGACAGGCGCTGCTGGAAGGCGCGGTCTACGACAAGAGCGGTCAGCTCATCACGGCGTCGTTCATGGACTACGCCATGCCACGCGCTGACGACCTGCCCTCCTTCAATGTCTCGCACACCATGACCCTGTGCCCGAGCAATCCGCTCGGCATCAAGGGATGCGGCGAAGCCGGTGCTATCGGTTCGACGCCGGCGGTGATCAACGCGATCACCGACGCCATCGGCACCAACAATCTGGAAATGCCGGCCTCGCCATCGCGGGTCTGGCACGCGATCCATCAACAGCAGGCAGCAGAGTAAGGGGGCACGACCATGTACGAGACAACCTATCATCGCGCCTCAAGCGTCGAAAATGCTCTCGATCTGTTCAAGAAGGGATCGGATGCGAAATATCTTGCCGGCGGCCAGACGCTGCTGCCGGTGATGAAACAGCGGCTGGCGCAGCCGTCGGATGTAATCGATCTCGCGCGCATTCCCGGACTGACCGGCGTATCGGCCAGTGCCG
This sequence comes from Sediminibacterium ginsengisoli, assembly GCA_943368635.1. Lineage (GTDB taxonomy): Bacteria > Pseudomonadota > Alphaproteobacteria > Rhizobiales > Xanthobacteraceae > Afipia. Next base: position 11,117 of record CALRLJ020000002.1, read on the forward strand.
ATGCGCTCGTCATCAAGGCGGCGACGACCTACTTCGATATTCTCTCCAGCGCGGATGCGAAGAAGGCGATCCCCGCCATCGTGCACTTGACTTCGGTGCTCGGCGATCCGGCCGTGCGCTATCGCGGCACCATTGGCGGCTCAATCGCCAACAACGATCCGGCGGCGGATTATCCCGCAGCCGTCGTTGCGCTCGATGCGACGGTGAAAACCAACAAGCGCAGCATCAAGGCCGATGACTTTTTCCAGGGCTTGTTCACCACCGCACTGGAGGACGGCGAGATCATCACCGAGGTCTCGTTCCCGATTCCAGCGAAGGCGGCTTACGAGAAGATGCGCCACCCCGCCTCGCGTTTCGCGCTGACCGGCGTGTTCGTTGCGAAGACAAAGTCCGGTGACGTTCGTGTCGCCGCGACCGGCGCCTCGCAGAACGGTGTGATGCGTGTGCCTTCTATCGAAGCGGCGCTGAAAGCCAACTGGTCCACCGGCGCCATCGATGCCGTAAAGATTTCAGCCGACGGGCTGATGGAAGACATCCACGGATCGAGCACCTACCGCGCGAACCTCATCAAGGTGATGGCGCAGCGCGCTGTCGCTGCGGCAGGCTAAACCTCTCCCTACACAAAAACGAAAAGGCCGCCCTTGGGGCGGCCTTTTTATCTTATATGCGTGGAAATTTACTCGACGATCTGAACCACGCGGCGGGTACGCGGATCGACCAGCACCGTGCGGTCGTTCACAACGGTGTAGCGATAATCGCGAACGCCGTATTCCGGCGGCACGTCGTAATAGGTCACGCCTTGTTCTGGAAGAACGACACCGACCGCAAGATCGTTCTGATAGCGGTAGGACGGGCGGTGCTGCTCGACGACGTAGCTGCGGAAGCGCGGGCGCTGATCGACGCCAAGAACACCCGCGACGCCGCCAACCACACCTCCCACCGTGCCGCCAACAATCGCACCGACTGGACCTGCTGCACGCTCGCCTTCACGTGCGCCGCGCTCGATTCCGCCGGGCACACCCTGCGCCGACGCAACCGCCGGAATAAGCGCACCAGCCGAAATCATCGCCAAAGCCATCAAAGTCCGCTTCATGTTCAAAACTCCCGATTAAGATTGTCGGGGATCACAAGTAACTGAGGGGCCAATAGTTCCTGCCAGGGCGGCGAGAACGCGGAATGGCCTTATTCTGAGGGCAAACTCAGCACTTATTGATGGCTCTTTGGCCAGAACTGTCCTAAAGCACTCCCAATTCATCGATTTCTTTGAAACTGGCCGGATGCGTGCGTCGCGCGTGCATTGAGCCGTTTCTCATTCATGGCGACAACGCCAACCAAGGTCTCAACGTGAAATCCCTGTCCGCAAGTCCTCCGCTCGCCCGCGCTCTGGCCGAGCGCAATTACAACGATGCAACACCGGTCCAGACCGCCGTTCTCGCGCGCGATGCGATCGGCCGTGACCTGCTGGTGTCGGCGCAAACCGGCTCGGGCAAAACCGTTGCCTACGGACTGGCCTTCGCAAGCGACCTGCTCGGAGACGCCGAGCGTCTGCCGCGCGCAAATGCACCGCTTGCACTGATCGTCGCGCCGACGCGCGAACTGGCGCTACAGGTTCATCGCGAACTGGAATGGCTTTATGCTTACGCCGGCGCGCGTGTCGTCTCCTGCGTCGGCGGCATGGACCCCCAGCGCGAGAAGCGCGAACTTGAAGCCGGCGCGCATATCGTGGTCGGCACGCCCGGCCGGCTCTGCGATCATATCCGCCGCAAGCGCCTCAATGTCTCCGAATTGAAAGCCGTCGTGCTCGACGAAGCCGACGAGATGCTCGATCTCGGTTTTCGCGAGGATATGGAGTTCATCCTCAAGACCACGCCGGACACACGGCGCACGCTGCTGTTCTCGGCGACCTTGCCGCGCACGATCATCTCGATCACCAAGCAGTATCAGCGCGACCCGTTCCGCATCGAAGTTACCGGCGGTGAAGGCGGTCATGCCGACATCGAGTATCGCGCCATCCGTATCGCGCCGGGCGATGTCGAACATGCCGTGGTCAACGTGCTGCGTTATTTCGAATCGCCGAGCGCCATCGTGTTCTGCAACACCCGGAACGCGGTCAATCACCTGCAGGCCGGCCTGCTCGAGCGCGGGTTCTCCGTGGTGGCACTTTCCGGTGAGTTGACCCAGAACGAGCGAACCAAGGCATTGCAATCTCTGCGCGACGGGCGCGCGCGCGTCTGCGTTGCAACCGACGTCGCCGCACGCGGCCTCGACCTGCCGAGTCTTGGCCTCGTCATTCATGCCGACCTGCCGAACGATCCCGAAGTGCTGCAGCATCGCTCCGGCCGAACCGGCCGCGCGGGCAAGAAGGGCATCAGCGTCATGCTGGTGATCCCGGCGCGCAAGCGGCGCGCCGAACTGTTGTTGAACATGGCGGGAATCGACGTGGTCTGGGGCACCGCACCGACCGTCGAGGAGATTCGCGCCCTCGATCAGCAGCGTATGTTGCAGGACGCACTGTTCGGCGAGGAAACCACCGAGGACGATCTCGTGCTGGCGCGCGCGTTGCTCGCCGAGCGTTCCGCGGAAGACATCGCAGCAGCGCTCGCGCGGCTTTATCGTTCGCGCCTACCCGCGCCTGAAGACATTCTCGATCCCGGCCAAGGCAGCCGGTCGCGCGACGATCGCGGAGCACGTGAAGATCGCGGCGCGAGACGTGACAGCAGCGAACCGCGCGGCGACGACCGTGCGCCACGTCCGAAGACAAAGCGCGTCGAAATGCCGGAAGGCAGTATGTGGTTTCGCGCTGCCATCGGCCGCAACAAGAATGCCGAAGCGCGCTGGCTGCTGCCGATGATCTGCCGCCGCGGCGGAATCGGCAAACAGGACATCGGGGCCATTCGCATCTTCGATGCGAGCACCGAGTTCGAGATTTCGGCCAACGCCGTCGACGAATTTACCGCCAAGATCAAGCGCCCCGACAAGGAAGACAATATCCGCATCGAGGCGCTGCCGAACGGGCCGCAGGGCGACAGCGCGACATTCGAGAAGCGTCCGCGCAAGCCGCCGCACAAGGACAAGGATTTCAGCGCCAAGCCACGCTTTGACGAAAAGCCGCGCTACGACGATAAGCCGCGCCGTGATGACAAGCCACGTTACGACTCCAAACCTCGTTACGAGGACAAGCCGCGCTTTGACGACAAGCCGAAGCGCCACGGCAAGCCTCCGCGCGATGACGCCCGCCGCTTCGAGGCCGCGCCTGCACGGGCCAAGGCTCCCAAACCCGGCAAGGGTCAGGATCGCCAGAGCTGGCCCGATGTCGACAAGGCGCCCTTTGCCAAGAAGCCGAAGAAAAAGAAGCATCGCAAGGGCGCGTAAAGCAGCAGCCCTACGGCTGCTTGCGATAGTCCGGCGCACTGCGCCCTTGGGTAATCAGCCGCGCGCTGCGCTGATCGCGCAGGTAATTCCATAGCCAGCTGATCGCAACACTGAGCCGGTTGCGCACGCCGATCAGAAAATAGATGTGCGCGATCCCCCAGATCCACCATGCCAGCGCGCCGCGCAGTTTGATGCGGCCGAAATCGATCACCGCCAGCCGCTTGCCGATCTGGGCGAGGCTGCCGGCATGTTTGTAGTGAAACGGCGCAGGCGCGGCATCCCTGCGCAACCGTGTCTTGATGAAATCCGCGACATAACGACCCTGCTGTTTCGCGGCGGGCGCAATGCCAGGCACCGGCTGTCCGTCGGGCGCTGCAACCGCCACCGTATCGCCGACAGCAAAAATTTCCGAATGGCCGGGCACTGTCAGGTCGGGCGCGACGATCGCGCGTCCGGCACGATCGAGCGGCACGCCGAGCCATTCCGCTGCGGGTGACGCACGCACGCCGGCCGCCCAGAGAATGGTGTTCGACTTCAGGGTTTCACCGCCATAGACCACACCCTCGGCGCTGCACTCAGAAACCGCCCGCCCCAACACCACCTCGACGCCGATTCGCTCCAGCGAGCGTTGCGCATAGGCAGACAAATCCTCGGCAAAGCCCGCGAGTACGCGCGGCCCCGCTTCAATCAAGACCACGCGCGCAGTACGCGTATCGATATTGCGGAAATCCGGCGGCAGCGTCACCCGTGCCAGCTCGGCGATGGTGCCGGCGAGTTCAACGCCGGTGGGACCGCCTCCGACGATCACAAACGTGAGCAACGCGGCACGCCGCTGCGGATCGCTTTCTCGCTCGGCGCGTTCGAACGCCAGCAAAAGCCGACGCCGGATCGTCGTCGCGTCTTCGAGTGTCTTGAGGCCCGGCGCGAACGGCTCCCATTCGTCGTGGCCGAAATAGGCGTGCCGTACACCGGTCGCCAGCACCAGCGTGTCGTAGTCCAGCGCGTCGCCGTCCTCGAGCAGAACACGCCGCGCGGCGACATCCACGCCGGTGACCGACGCGAGCAACGTCGTCACCTCACGCCGTCCACTCAGCAGATGCCGGATCGGCCACGCGATTTCGGAAGTCGCGAGCGAGGCTGTCGCAACCTGATAGAGCAGCGGCTGAAAAAGATGATGATTGCGCCGGTCGATCAGCGTGATGCTGACCGGCGCACCCGCAAGCCGATGCACCGTTTCCAATCCGCCGAACCCCGCACCGACCACGACGACACGATGACGGCCCGTGGCCATAGCCGGGGAATTATCTCCTCCGTCATGCATCTGAGATTCGCCCGACCGCTCCATAATGCGCCTCTCACGAAAGTCAGGTGAGTTGGCGGGAAATCCCTGCGCAAGGCAAGCCGGCACGCTGATCGGCGGCTGGATGACGCTAATCGAGGGAAGTCTGGGCGAAATCAACAGTGGGGAGATTTGGCGGAGAGGGAGTCCGCCGTTTGCGTATTAGGTGATAACCGCTTAGAACGCAACATGGTTAACTAAGGCCCGGTTTCATTGACTTTCTCGTTCAAGTGGTTCTAAGGGGTTTGCGTCCCCTCATGGACTGAAACGAACGTAGAAACGAACGTTACCGATGACCGCGCATACGCAATTGCATAGACTAACACCCGCCATGCTCAAGCATGGCCTTGAACCTCACCGCCGATATTCGGACGGCGGCGGACTTTGGCTTCAGGTTTCGAAGTCAGGAACGCGCTCATGGTTGTTTCAATACACCATCGGCGGCCGGGCGCGTTGGCATGGCCTCGGGCCATATCCTGATGTCACCATGAAGGAAGCGCGCGAACGCGCGGTCGATCTGCGGAAGCTCGTACGCGAAGGCGTTGACCCGATTGACCAGAGGAAGATCGAGGCGCTGAAGACCGCAACGTTCAGGCAGGTCGCAAAAGAGTACATCGACGGGCAAGCTCCCGGTTGGCGGAACGAGAAGCATCGCAACCAATGGACCAATACCCTCACCGCAGAAGTATATCCTGTCATCGGTGACCTTCCCGTTGGCAGCATCGACAAGCCGCTTGTCCTCAAGGTCCTCCGCCCGATCTGGAACGTGAAGCCCGAAACGGCCGACCGAGTTCGAGCGCGTATCGAGAAAATTCTGGATTACGCGAAGTCCAGCGGTTCGCGCTCGGGTGAAAACCCGGCGAAATGGCGGGGCAACCTTGAGCATAACTTCCCAAAGAGGTCGAAGCTGGCCCGCGTCAAGCACCATGCCGCGCTTCCGTACGCCGACATTCCTGCCTTTATGGCCGAACTGCGTGACCGCGACAGCATCAGCGCCCGCGCTTTGGAGTTCTTGGTGCTGACCGCAACCCGAACCACTGCCGTCATCGGCGCAACTTGGGACGAGATTGATCTCACCGCGAAACTTTGGACCGTTTCGCCCAAACGCGCTGGTGTGAAAATCGAGGGCAGCGACTCGAAGGTCGTCCCACTTTCCGACCGCGTGATCGAAATCCTAAAGGCCCTTCCGCGTGAGAAGAATAATCCGCATCTGTTCGTCGGGGCAAAGAAGGGGCAATCGCTCAGCAACATGGCGATGCTCGAACTTTTGCGCGGCATGCGTGACGGTCAAACCGTTCATGGCATGCGGAGTTGCTTCAAAGATTGGGCCGCCGAGTCCACCGCATACGAAAACATCGTCTCGGAAGCGGCGCTCTGGCATTCAGTGGCCGATAAGGTTGAGGCAGCGTATCGGCGCGGCGCGCTCCTCGAAAAGAGAAAGCGGCTTATGCGGGACTGGGCAAGGTTTTGCGCTCAGCCACCGGCCAAACGCGATGGCATCGTGACGCCGTTTCGCAAGAAGGAGTCTGCATGATGGCCTCGCGATATGACGACTTGCTAAACAACCGCAAAAATAGCCGCGATGTAGCACGCTCAGAAGGCGGCCTTGCCGCGAAGCGACCGAACAAGACTAAGCCCGGCGACCATCTGTCATCGCTGGTCATACGCGCCAGAGACGGAAAGTGGGATGACCTCGTTGAGTACGTCAACAGCGACGAACCGCTCACGCCGGATGGCCGCGCTGCAGTTGCCTTGTTGCTAAAACAACTTCTAGAACGGCGCGCTGGCGGCCCGTCTGCCACTCCCACCGATGATGAGGAAGCTTTGCAGGTTGCTGTTTGGTTTATGCATGCCGCGCGTGATGTGTTCATCCGGCAAAGCGAAGGTGGCCGCAATCGACTGCGGCCTGAAGAATTAAAACTGCTGGCAACGGAGGCGGCGGCGAAGATAAATCTAGAATACCCGAAGCTGGCATCGAGCCTCACCCGCGAGGACCTGATCGGTTCGGACGAAAATAAGTCGGATAAAAAATCGCCGTATGAAGTCGGCCCGACCAATCATGCGGAATATCTCATCGTTGATGAGTTGCGGCATTGCGCGCGACCTATCGCCAGCGAACTGGTCGAAGTGCTGGTCGCTTATGACAAATCTTACCCTGTTAAACAGTAGGGGTCTCCGGGGTTAGTTCTGGCTAGCTTCCCATAATGTTCATGGGAGCTAGTTCGATGGGTTCAGAGGCCAAGCCAGTTTTAACGATGCTTCGCGCTAAGCAGGTCGCCGCCATGACCGGCCTGCCGATACAATCAATCTACGCGCTAGTCGCAGCGGGCAAATTTCCCCGTCAGGTTGCTCTTTCAGCCAATCGAGTCGCATGGGTTGAGGCAGACGTTCAGGCGTTCTTGCGCGCTCGCGTTGAAGAAGCAAACAAGCAAACCAACAATCCACGCGGTTGCCGCCCGCCGAAGGCTGCGCGCGACGGCGCACGCCCAGCGCGCATTCAGCGCCGTACGAAGTCAACCCGCGCCGATGGCCGGCGTTCAGCAACGAGGGACTGAGATGACTAAGAAAAGTAAGCTCTATCGAAACGGAAAATACGTTCGAGACTTCGGCCCGGACGATATCGAGTACGTCCTAGCTGATGGCGAGTCGGTAAGGGTCGAAACGCTATTCATGGATGCGATGCCCGTATTCAATAGCGCAGGCCATCGTCCCGGCGAGGTTTCCCTCGCTGACTCCGAGCGTGACCGTCGCGCCGATATGTACGCGGACCATAAAGCTTGGCTCAGTCAGCAATGGCAGAATACCCCACCGCTGGCTGCTGATGCTGCGCGCGCGCCAATCAATACCGGCGACGCGCGCGAGGACGCCTACGAAGCCCGCAACCGTCACTTGAGCATGGCCTACTTGGAGGCTGCGCGATGAGCGGTGCAATTCTCACGGCCAAAGCGGCGGTCAAACTAAAGTCTCTCAAGACTCAGTATGACGACCTTCACGCGCTTGCCTCCTCGGCCCAACGTCGGGCTGGCGAGTTGCGCCATGCTATCGCATTCGCGCCGCCGCCGCCGGATGCGCAGAACAGGAAGCCAGATGCGATGAGCGCCGAGGCGGCCGAAATGAAAGTCGAAATCGACCGGCTTCAGACGCACGCGGGCGTTCAGCATGCGAAGGCGGTGAATGCGCTACAGCTTGTCACGCAAATCGAGCACTGGCTGGCTACGCAAAAACCCGACGTCAGGTTTATCGATGCCGCGCCCGTCGCGCTTCCAACTTTTCAAGACCAAAACTATCAAGAAGCGGTTGGTCGTATCCGCCGAGAAATCGCTGAGCTTGATGGCGAGTCGCGGAATGTGAGGTTTGCCGCTCCGACCAAGAAGGAGCGCCATGAGGCAGCCCGAAAATTCGTCGATGGTCTGGTTGCGAAGGCGCGCCCAACCGTCCGAGCTACTCATGGAAAATGCGAGGTCACCTTCGGCAACGAAGGAACGCTAGCCAGCAACGTAGCAGTTGCATCGGCCATCGCCGCGTGGGCGGCCCCAGAGGTCTTCTTGGAGCGGATAATTAATGCGCTGGACTCCGCAGAAGAACCGCTTCGCGTTATGAGCGCCGAAGCCAAACTGACGGAGATGGAAGCACTCAGGTCCGAGATACTTTCACTGGAGCGCGATGAGGAGGCCATCATCATGCATGCCGCCATGCATGAAATGCTCATCCCTAGACGCGTCATGGCATCGCCATTAGCGGTCCTTGGACTTGAGATGGTCACAGCGAACGAGAAGAAGGTGGCAGCAGCTTAACGGAATTCGCCGGGCGGCCTTTAGTCGGTGCCCTGCGGATACTCTAGCGAGGTTTGATGACGCCTGCGCTAGCGACGGCCACTCGGCGGTGCTGTCGACATAAAACAACACCGAGAACCCTGCCGCGTCCTTCTGCGGGATGGACGCGGCAGGCAACGAAGCGCGCGGCATTCGGGCCACCTTCCGCGCGTGAGCGTGACCGGCGCGGGAATTAGACCCCCAGCGTATTAGCTCCCGCGCCGGTTGCGTAGTTTCCTAAGTCGCGTCTCACGCGATTTTTCTAAGGGCCACAGGGCCTGTTTTGGGGCCTGACCCTGACGACCGGGGCGGCAAAGGCCCAAATCGGCCACGTCGGCCGCGACAGGCCCGGCAAACCGGCTTCTGGACGGGGGCCTGACCCCCAAGTTCCGGCGGCCGCGCTCTAAAATTTCCGGGGCATGCCCGGAAAATGAAGAATTGCCCGGCTCGCAAGCTGCCGGGTTGTGTCCCCAAATCAGGCTCAGAAAGCCCTTCATGCGCGCGGCAGCGACCTCAACTAAACCGAACCGGGGCCGTCGCGCGAGACGCCCTGACGCCGCAGCCTTCCTTGCCGCGCTCACGCCGCTTGACGTTTACAGCTATGCGCATTCGGCCCGCATCCATTTCAAGCGACCCCTGACGACCGAAGAACGTCAGCATCTCGCGGATAACTGTCAAAGCCTCGATGTTCGCTGTCATGGCGAATGGATACGCGATGCTAGCGGCGCATTCCGTCAGGTGAACATCCATCCATTCTGCAAACAGGTTCAGGTTGTCGGCGCAAACCGCGTTGCGCTCACATTCCTTGCATCACGAGATGACCGCTTACCGAAAAGCAACGGCGCTTTGCCGAAGCGAGACCGTAATCCACCGCGCATCGTCTATCTCGAAATCGCGCTCGACATCATTCTCCCCAACGAACAGATCTTGAGGAAGGCGTTTGCCGCGTTCAAGCGATGCTTTGTCCAGTTATGGAATGGCAAAAACGAGTCCATCGAGTTTGACAATGGCGGCATGTCCACCGGCCGACGCTGGAACGGCAAGTACGTCACCGGCTATATCTCGAAGCCTAGCCCGGTCACCGGCGAGATCGACTGCCTGCATATCGAATATCGGATTTGTTCAACCCGCGCCGTTCGCGACATAGGTATTGCCAGCATCGCGGATTTGCTCGCGTTCGATTTCCGCGCCTTCTGGCAAAAGCATCTCGTTTTCCGCGATGTTGATATTGAGCGGCTGGGCCGTCACAGCCTGAACAAGCGTTTCGGGACTCGGCGGCAAGAGCCTGGACCCGACGACCGCCGTACCGGGCAAGTCATTTGGCGCGCCCGCGCATGTGACCGATCAGGCACCCATTGCGTTCAGGCGCTCATCCAGAACTACGGTTCGGGGCCATTTCTCAAGAGCATCGCGGTTGGCCACTTTCTGCCCTCAGCATCGCAAAATGCGCTGGTTTCCTGAGTCGCGTGTATCTACGGTCTGAGAAACAAAGTTGTTTACGTGAAGCCCGCCACCAACCGTGTTCTTAAGAAGAATATTTCAATGCTTTTGCACCACGAGTTTGCGCTATAGGACAAACGTGGCCTTACGAACAGAAACTCGGTACTCTTTTGGTAGATATTGGATGGAAGTGAATTATCGGCGAGACATAGACTGGTTGCGAGCATTCGCCGTTCTAAGCGTGATCGGCTTTCATTTTGAATTCACGGGTTTTCGCGGCGGCTTTGTCGGCGTCGATGTGTTTTTTGTGATTTCCGGATTTCTGATCGGGCGAATGGTCATGGCAGACCTCGCCGCTGGCACCTTTTCATTTTCCCGGTTTTATGAGCGACGCATTCGACGGCTCGTTCCGGCCTTATATGTGATGCTAATCGCGACGTCTTTTATCGGAGGATTTATTTTGTTCGGCGCGGAGCGCGCGGAATTTTTACGGTCCATTGTTTTCGTCGCGACTTTTACATCAAATGTTCTGTTCTGGACGCAGAGCGGCTACTTTGATCGTGCATCGTCAGAAAAGCCGCTGCTTCATACGTGGTCGCTCGGCATTGAAGAACAGTTTTACATTTTTCTGCCAATCCTACTTTTGTTGGCATGGCGATTGGGTGCTCATCGGGCGGCAAGGCTTTTCGTTTTGACTATAGCGCTCGCTTCTTTTTTGGTTAGCTACTCACTCGTCTCGTCTGATCGCGCTGGGGCATTCTTCCTCATTCAATCACGGGCTTGGGAATTGTTGCTGGGCGTGTTGCTCGTTTGGATACCAACGCCTCGCTCTCCGTGGACGGGACACGCCGCGCGCTCCATCGGCCTAACGATGATCATTATTGCGATACTGTCCTACCCGTCAGGTATTGCCTTTCCCGGCGTGAATGCGCTTCTTCCTTGCATGGGGGCCGCGCTATTCATAAGCGGTGGAACACTTTCATTGCGCGCTCCGCCAATCGAGTGGATCGGCCGCATGTCCTATTCGCTTTATTTGTGGCATTGGCCGATTTACACATTTGCGAAAATGAGGACACTCTCAATGGTTCTCGCCCCTAGCGAGAAGATCCTGCTGATTGTGGCGCTCATTTCGGTTTCATATGCATCATATCGGTTCATTGAACTCCCAGCCCGAACGATATTAGCAAGCTCACGAAGAGTATTCGCTTACACAGCCTCCGCAACAGCTGCGGGTATCTTGTTGGCGATCATCGGCGCGTCAACAAGCTTCACCGAAACTTTCGATAGCAAAGTCGCAACGCTAAAATCATATGAACGTCTAACTGGCATGGAACGGGAGCGGTCGTGCTTTGCGGAAGATTGGACAAGCACAAATCATCCCGAATGTTTCATGCAGGAAACATCTAAACCCGCAATTTTGCTTTGGGGAGATAGCCTCGCGGACCACTACATGCCCGGCATGGAGAGCGCGATCAGTCGAGCAAAACTCCTGCAAGCTAACGCGGCCGGGTGTTTTCCAACATTCTTTCATCCCGTGAAGCAGTACGGCTTTTGCGACAAGCTAGCGACCCGCGTTAGAGCATTCGTACAAACGTCATCGCCAAGCCTAGTTATCATCTCCGCCGATTGGGTTGGATATAGCCAGCGCATGGGACTAGGTCCGATGATAGCCGACCTGAAGTCTACAGTTGCAGCTATCGGCGTACCGGTTGTTCTAATCGGTCCTTCAATTCAGTTTAAGGGACGGCTTCCTGCCATGTTGCTGCGCGCCGCTATGCGCAACATCGAACCGCTGTCAGCGAATGAATTCATGATTGAGGGACTTTTTGATTTAGATGAAAACATGAAGGCTGCCCTGAGCAGCACGCCAAACCTTTCATATGTATCGTCGCTGGCGGTCACCTGTCCGGCCGGAGTCTGCCCTCTTATCGTAGACAACGGTGCTCCGATTACTTGGGACCATGGACATCTGACGGCAGAAGGTTCGCGTTACGTGATCCGGGGGCTTGCGCCAGCGATCTTCGGTCGATACGCGAACGCCGGTGCACGATGAAAAGCGCGTTCGTTAGGCTAAATTAGGCTGATAGAAGCCCAAAAACCGGGGACGCGGCCGGTCGGCGGCGCAATGGTGTTCGCTCGCAAGCAGATTGCATTGACGTAGAAACCGACGCTCAAAACGCCGACTACCTGTAAGTAGTTGATTTTACTTATGATTTAGGATGGAATGGCGGAGAGGGAGGGATTCGAACCCCCGATAGGCTTGCACCTATGCCGCATTTCGAGTGCGGTGCATTCGACCACTCTGCCACCTCTCCAGGTACCAAAGCAGCGGTTTCCCGCCGGGTCGCGGGCCGAGTTCTATGCGAGGACGCCGGTCCAGACAAGGCACCGGCGGCCATTTCGCGCCATTTAGCAGGAACGGACTGGAGTTGCCGAACCGGCGCTGCCAAGTCCGGCAGGCACGCAACCCGATGCCGGCCGGAGACCGGGGCCGCCACCACGGCTCCATGCGGCCTTACTCTTTCTTCTTCTCTTTCGGATTGCGCATGGTGAAACGCGCATTGCCAAGCCCGGTGCCGATGGTGAGGATTCCCCAGCGCTTGTAGTCCTGCATGAAGGGAATTTCGCTTAAGCCCTGCACCACGCCGTCATTATGCATCAGCACCGCCGTGTCGTGATCGCGGATACTCGGGATCAGTTCGACCAGGCTGGCTGGCAGGTTGAATTTACTGCTCTCCCAGTTCCCCGGCAGATTTTGCGCGCCTTTTTCAATCGATCCGTCCGGGTCGATGGCCCCCGGACAGGAGACGCCGATAAACGGCGCGAGTTTAAAGCCTTCGGCTTCCGCCTCCTTAAGCAGGCCTTTCAGCATGCCCGCGAGTTTCTTCACCGCACCTTCGCGGGTCGGTTCATCGTCGGCGTGACGCCACAGTTCTGACTTCCAGACCGATGCCTTCGATAGATCCGGGGTCTTTTTCTGCCGGGTTTCGACCACGCCGCAGCGGATGTTGGTGCCGCCGATATCGACCGCAAGAAGGCTGTCATGGCCCTCGAAAATCCATGACGGTGCCAGATGCGCGCAGCCGATTAGCGCCGCCTCATCCGGGTGAAAACGGATCGGGATCAGGCTCACCTTTGCGCCGTCTGCCTTGAGGATGATGTCGGCTCGGGCAATCGCCAGTTCGCCGATCCGGCTTTGCCGGAAGCCGCCGCCGACAATGATCGCCTCGGTCTTGTCCCATGCCTTGGTCTTGAGGAAGCGCCCGGTGACATAAGCCAGTTCCTGCGCGAATTCCTCGATCGCGCTATGAATCAGCGCTGCGGCCTCGGCATCCTCGCCGACCAGGATCTCGTCCAGCTTCTTTTTGCTGATCTCTTCGGTCGATTTCGCCCCGAGCGGGTCGTCACCGTTTTTCTTCAACGGTTTCCGCCACTTATCGAGAATGTCCTGAAACGCGCCCTTGCTGGCGCGGTCGCCCAGAAAGCCGTCGTCGTCTTTCAGCTCGATATTGTAGCTGTCTATATCGACGGACGGCAGGCGCGCCGCTCCGTGATTGCCGATCCCGGCGGTGGTCAGTACATCCTCGGCCATTCCAATGTACCCCTTCTGACAGTCGGGGATAACAGCGAGGGAACCGGATGGTTTCGAGGGCAGATTTTCGCTGGCTGCCGGAGAGGCCCGAAGGGCCGAAATCCCTTATTTTGAGCTGGTTTTAGGGGGACTTTGCCTTGACTCATGGCGTTTACCCGATGTAAGACCCCTCACCCGGCGCGGGAATTTCTCGCGCCGTTTGTTTTTGTGTGATCGGACGGACCGCTCCAATACGAGAGCAGCCCCGACAGCGCAGAGATTTCGCGATCATCGAATGACGATCGCGGTGACCCCATCGAGCGCGGCCAGCAAAAGTGGAAACCGGTTTTGCACCCGGTCGCGCTTAAAATGTAACGGCTGAACAAAAAGCCGGGCCGGATTCATCCGAGCGCCGGAATTGAACACGGAGAAAAAACGATGTTCGCAGTCATCAAAACCGGCGGCCGGCAATTCCGCGTCGTTCCGGATGATGTGCTCGAGATTGGCAAGATCGCCGGCGATGTCGGAACGATCGTGCAGCTTGGCGAAGTGATGGTGGTGGGCGGCGACACGCCGGTCCTCGGATTCCCATTTGTTTCGGGTGCATCCGTGGCCGCCGAAGTGCTGGACCACAAGCGCGGCCCGAAGGTGATTTCCTTCAAGAAGCGCCGCCGCAAGAATTCGAAGCGCAAGCGCGGCTATCGCGACGAAATCACGGTGATCCGCGTCACCGAAATTCTGACCGACGGCAAGGCCCCGACCGTGGGTCCACGTCCGAAGCGCGAAAAGAAGATCGAGGCTACTCCGGTGGACGGCGACGAGGCTCCGGCCAAGGTTGCCAAGAAGGCCCCGGTCAAAAAGGCAGCTCCAAAGGCTGCGGTTAAGAAGGCTCCGGCGAAGACCGCAGCCAAAAAAGCCGCACCGAAGAGCGACAAAAAGTGAAATGATTCCGTCAAGGAATCGGTCTATAGCTTAAAGCGAATTTTGGAGACGGAGCCATGGCTCACAAAAAAGCAGGCGGTTCATCGCGCAACGGTCGCGACTCGGCAGGCAAGCGCCTCGGAGTCAAGGCGTTCGGCGGCGAGCACGTGATTCCGGGCAACATCATTGCCCGTCAGCGCGGCACCACCTGGCATCCCGGCCTTAACGTCGGCATGGGCACGGATCATACCCTGTTTGCCAAGGTCGAAGGCAAAGTCGAATTCCGCGCCAAAGCCAACGGCCGCACCTTCGTCTCGGTTATTCCGATGGCGGAAGCGGCTGAATAAACGGTAGACACATCGCGTCTGCCGGGTCTCGTTGAACCGGCAGAGCACTGGAAGGCTCGAAGGGGAGACGGGTAACCGGCCTCCCCTTTTGTTTTGCGCTCGTTTGGGGACGAGCACACCAAGGAGCCATGTCATGTTGCTGGAAAAGCCAACACCCACGTTGCGGGAATCAAGAGCCGTCGTCCTCGAGACCGATCGGCTGGTTTTGCGTCAGCCGACGCTCGCGGACGTAAAAGCCATTGCGCATGTCGTGGGTGACAAGCGCGTGTCGATTAATCTGCGCCGCGTCCCGTATCCCTATACGCAGGATGACGCGATCAGCTTCGTGAGCACCATCGCGGGCACCATCGATACGGTTTTCCTGGTCGAGCGCGAGCGCGCTGCCGTTGGACTGGTTGGGGTGAGCTGGGAAAACGAAGACGCGCCTGAACTCGGCTACTGTTTCGGTGCCGATCACTGGGGCAAGGGCTATGCGACGGAAGCCGCGCGCGCCGTCATCGATTATGCATTCGAGGAATTCGCCATCGACGAACTGTTGTCCGGAGCGCGCGTGCTGAATCCGGCATCGCGTCACGTATTGGAGAAGTGCGGCTTCCAGTGGACCGGCGTCGAGCTGCATCGCTTTCTGGCGCTTGGGTCTTCAACCCCGGTCGATCGCTTCAAGCTGGAGCGCGGCGTGTGGGCCTCGCTGAAGAGCTGGGGCAGTTCGACACGCCGCTGACGATTAGAGCATGATCCGCAACCGGATCATGCTCTACACCACCGTGGGCGGATTGGGCTCCGGCTCGCGGCGCATCACCGTCCGCTCGCGCAGGAAAATGTAGATTCCCGCGCTCGCAACGATAGCCGCTCCGATCATGGTGTTCAGCGACGGCACATCGCCGAACACCAGAAACCCCAGCACGATCGCCCACACGATCATGGTGTATTGAAACGGCGCGACCACGCTGGCGGGCGCAAGGATCAGCGAACGATTGAGACAAAGCACTGCCGCGACATTGACCATGCCGCTGACCAGCAGCAGCCCGACCAGAAGCCATGTCGGCGGTACGAACACAAACGCCGACACCACGCCGCCGAAGACAAACGACCCGACCACCTGGGTCGTTGCGAGAAAAATGTTCGACGTTCCGCGCACGTAACGGGTGACGATCATAAAGATCGACTGACAAAGACATCCCGTTAATGCGATCAGCGCCGGCCACGAAATCGCGGCACCGGTAGGCCGCAGCGCGATCACCACCCGATAAATCCGACGACGACCGCCGTCCAGCGCCGCCAGCCGACCTGTTCGCGCAGGAAGATCGCGGAGAATGCCGTGACGAAAATCGGTGCCGCGAGATAGCAGGTTGTTGCGTCCGCCAGCGGGATGTACTTGATCGCCGTAAAGAACAGCATGCCATCGGCGACAGAAAGCATCATCCGCAGCACCTGCAATCCCGGACGCGGTACGCTGCGGACCGCAGCGAAATTGTCGCGCGCAAGAAACGGCATCAGGGTCGCAATCGCAGCGAATCCGCGAATGAAAAACAGCTGTGCCGGCGGATAGGTCGCGACCATCATCTTGCTGAACACATTGACCAGCGAAAAGATCGTGATTGCCGCGAGCATAAAAAGGATGCCGCTCAGGGTCGATGAGCGCGGCGTCATGCCGCTGAAACGCTTGATTGAAGGGGTCATTGGTTTCAGCCGGGCGGCGGCACCACGACAGGCTCCTCGCGAACGAGGTCACGCTCGCGAAGGAAAATATACAGCCCGGCGAGAATGATGACCGCTGCTCCGGCGAGCATCGCAACGGACGGTACATCGCCGAACACGACATAGCCGAAGATCACCGCCCAGATAATCATGGTGTACTGATAAGGGGTCACCACGCTTGCCGGCGCAAGCTTGAGCGAACGATTGACGCAGAGTGCCGCTGCGATGGAAATGCAGCCCGCCATCGCGAACAGGCCGAGATCCGGCAGGGTCGGCGTCAGCCAGCCGAACGGGGCGGCAATCAGGCCGAACAGAAGCGTGCCCACAAACTGCGCGGAGGTCAGCACGATGT
>CALRLJ020000003.1:0-27085 GCA_943368635.1 Sediminibacterium ginsengisoli
GGTGCTGAACGCTCTTGCCAGCGTTTTTTTTGGAAAGCGCCGCGACCCTGTTCGCGTTCATGTTGCCGTTGAGGGTCAACAGATCGCGGAGTGGGTGTTCGATGCACCGAAATTCCGCAAACAGCAGCCGCAATGGCGGACGGCGCAGCTTCCGCCGCATACAGGCGAAGCGGCCAACCGTGTTTTGAAAATCGCGTTCGAGATCGATGCGCAGAGATCGCCCTTGTCCGAGGGATTGTCGATCGATCCGCGAACGCTTGGACTGGGGTTGTCGAAACTGTCTCTTCGCGCAGCCACGTAACCGCGGCAGTCCCTGGATCACCAGCGCCGGATCAGTCGAACGCGGCTTTGACCGTGTCGTACTTGCCGCCCAGCGTGGTGCCGAGGCTATTGACCGCTGTGACAATGGCAATCGCGATGCCCGCCGCGATCAGGGCGTACTCGATCGACGTCGCAGCCGTCTCGTCGCG
Organism: Sediminibacterium ginsengisoli; assembly: GCA_943368635.1. Taxonomy (GTDB): domain Bacteria; phylum Pseudomonadota; class Alphaproteobacteria; order Rhizobiales; family Xanthobacteraceae; genus Afipia. The sequence continues at coordinate 471 of CALRLJ020000003.1, forward strand.
AATAAAATCAATCGCCGTCTTCATAAGATCAACCTCAATGCATTTCTTGCACCCGATCGCCGCAATTGACGACCGTCTTCACAGGCCACGGCTAACCTAGCGGCAAGAAGCTGCCGAAGACTTAACTCAACCTTTCCATAATACCGCTGGCGGCATCGGGTGATGTGAATCAAAGCTCGGCCGATTTCAGGGCGAGCAACGCCAGCAGCTTCATGCGCTCGGGATCGCGCTCGCCTTGCGATGCCAGCTCGACGATGTTCTTCGCCAAGGCCTGCACCCGCGCCGAGCCGACCGGAAACGGCAAGGTCTCCACCGCCTCTTCGAAGGCGCGCGTCATGTTTGCGATGGTGTCGGGGCTGAACGACGAGCCCTGAAAGACGGTCATACTGAAAAACCCGGCGAGGATGCTTGTGCGTGGTCAACGCAGAAGCATCGTGCCGGGTTCCGCCTGAAACTGCCCGTTACATGACAACTTCAATGAGCCGTGGGCCCTTCTCGCGCATCGAATCGGCCAGCGCCTTCGAGAAATCCTCGGCGGTGCGAACCGATATGGCCGTCACGCCCATGCCGTTCGCCAGCGACACCCAGTTGAGCGCGGGATTGTCGAGGTTGAGCATGTCGAGCGCCTTGCGGCCCGGCTCACCGGCATCGACGCCGGCGAATTCGCCTTTGAGGATTTGATAGGTGCGGTTGGCGAAGACGATGGTGGTGACGTCGAGGCCCTCGCGCGCCTGCGTCCACAGCGATTGCAGCGTGTACATCGCGCTGCCGTCGCCGACCATGCAGATCACCTTGCGGTCGGGACACGCGACGGCAGCCCCGGTCGCCACCGGCGTCGAGAAGCCGATCGAGCCGCCCATGTTCTGCAGCCAGTCGTGCGGCGCGGCAGCAGCCGTCGGCGGAAAGAAACCGCGGCCGGTGGTGATCGATTCATCGACCACGATGGCGTTCTCGGGGATCGCCATCGCAATCGCCTGCGCGATGGATGCGTGATTCAGCGCGCCGGTCGGCTTGACCAGTTCAGCGAGCTTTTGCGGCTTCACGTCGGTCGCCTTGGCGCCGAGCGCATCGGCCAGCGCATGCAACGCGCCGACAGAGTTTTCGCCGGCTTCACACATGCGATGAACCTCGCAGCCTTCGGGCTTCAAGAGGCTCGGCTTGTTCGGATAGGCGAAGAACGCCACCGGATCGTTGGTCTCGACCAGAACGATATGGCGGAAATTCTTCAGGATCGGCAGCGCCTGCTCGATCACATAAGGAATTCGGTCGATGGAGAAGCGCCCGCGTCCGCGCGCCATGCGCGGGTTGTAGGTCTGGCCCATCACCTTGCAGCCGGTCTTGCCGGCAATGCGCGCGGCCAGTTCAAGGCCTTCTTCCGTGAGCGCCTTGCCGGTCAACAGCAGCAGCGTCTGCTCGCCGCCGCGCAGAACGCGCGCGGCCTCATCGACGGCCTTCGGTGAGTAGCTGGCGCGCTGCGACTCTTCCGGCACCTGCGCGATGCCGTCGGCTTCGTTCCATGCGGTGTCGGCGGGCAAAATGAGCGTCGCGATCTGGCCGGGATGGCTGCGGGCTGCGGCAATCGCGGCAGCGCCATCCTGCGCGATGGATTTCGAATCCGGCGAGGTGCGGACCCAGGCCGACATCGGCCGGGCGAGGCCCTCGATGTCCGACGTCAGCGGGGCATTGTATTCGATGTGATAGGTGGCGTGCTGTCCGACGATGTTGACGATGCCGGAATGCGCCTTCTTGGCGTTGTGCAGGTTGGCGAGGCCGTTCGACAGACCCGGACCGAGATGCAGCAACGTCGATGCCGGCTTGCCGGCCATCCGGTAATATCCGTCGGCTGCGCCGGTCACGACACCTTCGAACAGCCCGAGCACGCAGCGCATGCCGTCAACCCGATCCAGCGCGGCGACAAAATGCATCTCCGATGTTCCCGGATTGGTGAAGCAGACATTCACATCGCCCGCGACCAATGTTCGCACCAGACTTTCCGCACCATTCATCGTGTCACTCCCGTTCGAGGCTTTTTGTTTTGATACCGTTAGATGAACCATCCTTATGACAGTTCGTCAAAGGCCGGGGTAGATTGGATCGGCAGCACCACTGCGCGCGCACGGCATATCTTGCGCGGATCATGCACCCGGTACCCCTTCACGCGTCCGTGGGTTGCGAAGCCAAGGAAATTGTGGCCTTTCTGGCGGGTTCGTGGCACCTCTGATCCCCGATGCAATACCCGCTCAGCGAACATTTTTCGCTTCTGTCCGGCGAGCTCTTACGAGGATTCTAATGACGCGCTTTTTGACCGTAATTCTGACCGCAGCGGCCCTGTTCGGCGGCACTGGTCTGGCGATGGCCGATCAGGAGTTCAACCCGATCGCCCAGCTGTTTGGCTTAAGCTCCGGCGGCAGCGGTGGTGCAGGCCCGGTTCCGCGCACCACAGTCAACTTCCAGGGCAACTACGCGCCCGGAACCATCATCGTCGATACCAAGGAACGCCGCCTGTATCTGGTGCAGGAAGGCGGCCGCGCTCTGCGCTACGGCATCGGCGTCGGCCGTGACGGCTTCCGCTGGGGTGGAACGCATCGCATCACCGCGAAGAAGGAATGGCCGAGCTGGACGCCGCCGTCGCAGATGCTGCGCCGCCGCCCGGACCTGCCGCGCCACATGGTCGGCGGCCCGGATAATCCGCTCGGCGCGCGCGCCATGTATCTCGGCTCGACGCTGTATCGCATTCACGGCTCCAACGAGCCGGAGACCATCGGTCAGGCTGTCTCTTCCGGCTGCTTCCGCATGGTCAATGACGACGTCATCGATCTCTACAACCGGGTGCAGGTCGGCGCGACGGTCATCGTCAAAAACTAAGCCGGCCACGCAACGCTGTTCAAAGGCCGGTCCAGTGACCGGCCTTTGTCGTTTTATCTCCATGCCGTCACCGATTTCCTTGCGTGACGCCGGTGTGACGGCTAGCTCTGGATGGCAATGGACGCATCATCGACAACGCGGCTTCTGGGACCGGGCATCGCTGCCCTATTGAGCTGCTTGACGCTCAGTGCCGTGCTGCTGCCGCCCGCTTTTGCGGAAACGCCCAGCGTCAGTGCCCGCCAGCGCAGCGAGAAGAAGACCTTCACCGACAGCGAGATCACCGACGGCTTCATGAAGACCGCGTTCGGCGCCGAATATCATCTCGCCGGACGCGTCGACCGCATCCGCAAATACCACATGCCGGTGCGCATCTTTGTCGACGGCGCGCTCCGCACCGACCGGCAGAAACAGCTCGGCAAGATCGTCGGCGACATTTCAACGCGGGTTCAGCATCTCGACATCGCGCTGACGAAAAAACGCCAGGACGCCAACACCGTCATCGTGCTGGTGCGGGACCGCGATCTGCAGAAAACCATCACCTCGTTCTACGGCGCGGAGAAGGCGAAGGAAATTCACGACTCGCTGGACCCGCAATGCCTGTCGGGATTTAGCAAGAACGAGAATTTCGAGATCCAGCGCTCGGATGTAATCCTCACGGTGGACAACGGCGACTTCGTGTTTCTCGATTGCGCCTACGAGGAACTGCTGCAATCGCTCGGGCCGATCAACGACACCGCCTCGGTGCCGTGGACGATGTTCAATGACGACGTTTCGATGGGCTTCTTCGACGTGTACGACCAGTACATCCTGAACATTCTGTACGACCCGCGCATCAAGGCCGGCATGACGGTGGATGAAGTCCGCGCGGTGCTGCCTGCGGTCCTGCCCGATGTGCGGACATGGATTGCGAAAGTGAATAATCTGCCGCGCTGACCTCATCCCGAGGAGCGCGACAGGTTGCCCCTACGCCGTTTTCTCGAACAGTTCGCGGCCAATCAGCATACGGCGGATTTCGCTGGTGCCGGCGCCGATCTCATAAAGCTTGGCGTCGCGCAGCAGCCGTCCGGTCGGATAGTCGTTGATGTAGCCGTTGCCGCCGAGCAACTGGATCGCATCCAGCGCGCATTGGGTCGCGCGTTCCGCCGCGTACAGGATCGCACCGGCGGCGTCCTCGCGCGTGGTCTCGCCGCGGTCGCAGGCCTTCGCCACCGCGTAGACATAGGCGCGCGAGGCGTTCATCGCGACATACATGTCGGCGACTTTTCCCTGCACGAGCTGGAAGCTGCCAATCGGCTCACCGAACTGCTTGCGCTCGTGGATATAGGGCATCACCACATCCATGCACGCCTGCATGATGCCGAGCGGCCCGGCCGCAAGCACAGTGCGCTCATAATCGAGGCCGGACATCAGCACGTTGACGCCGCGCCCGACAGCGCCGAGCACATTCTCCTCCGGCACTTCGCAATCCTCGAACACCAGTTCGGCGGTGTCCGAACCGCGCATCCCGAGCTTGTCGAGCTTCTGCGCGGTCGAGAATCCCTTCATGCCCTTTTCGATCAGGAACGCGGACATGCCGCGTGGACCTGCGGCCGGATCGGTCTTGGCATAGACCACCAGCGTCTCGGCGACCGGTCCGTTGGTGATCCACATCTTGTTGCCGTTGATGACGTAACGGTCGCCCTTCTTGTCGGCGCGCGTCTTCATCGACACCACGTCCGATCCTGCACCCGGCTCGGACATCGCCAGCGCGCCGACATGCTCGCCGGAAATCAGCTTCGGAAGATACTTCCGCTTCTGGGCTTCGTTGCCGTTGCGGCGGATCTGGTTGATGCAAAGATTCGAGTGCGCGCCGTAGGACAGGCCCACCGATGCGGACCCGCGCGAGATTTCTTCCACCGCGATGCAATGTTCGAGATAGCCCAGCCCCGCGCCGCCATACTCTTCCTCGACGGTGATGCCGTGCAGGCCGAGCGCGCCCATCTTGGGCCAGAGGTCGCGCGGAAACTTATTGCTCTTGTCGATCTCGTCGGCGCGCGGCGCAATCTCGTTGGCCGAGAAATCGCGAACGGTTTCGCGGATCGCGTCGGCGGTCTCGCCGAGATCGAAGTTGAACATGCTGTGCGCGTTCGGAATCATCAGTTTTCTCCCCGAGGCGGTTCTTGACGAAAGCCGGCCCTTGTTCGGCTGGACATTGCCACGGGCCGGTTGCGGGGAGAAGGGCCGGAAGCGCCGGAACATGCGGGCGCTCGCGAGACGGCCAACTGCCCCGAACGCGGGGAAGATGGCCACAAAGCGGCGTGCCTAAATGTCTTGTGCCCGACATTTCGCCGGACAAATTCCGGCCATGCGCGCAGCGTTACGCCAGCGCGCGCGAAGCTTCCCGCACCTTGCGGGTCGAGGCATCGACCGATCGCGTCGCATCGGCGATGTCGTTCATGTTGTCGTTGATGTCGGTCACGCCTTTCGCGGCAACCTGCATGTTGGCCGAAATGCTCTGCGTCACCGACGCCTGCTCCTCCACCGAGGCGGCGATGGCCGCCGAGATTTCGTTGATGCGCGAAATGGTCTGGGTGATCGCCTCGATGACATTGACGGCGCTGGTGGTGGTGCCCTGAACCTCGGCGATTTGCGCGCTGATTTCATCGGTGGCCTTGGCGGTCTGGGTCGCGAGGCTTTTGACTTCGGACGCGACGACCGCAAAGCCCCGGCCCGCTTCGCCGGCGCGCGCGGCTTCGATGGTGGCATTGAGCGCCAGCAGATTGGTCTGTTCGGCGATGTTATTGATGAGTTTCACCACGTCGCCGATCTTCTGGGCGGCAATCGCAAGACCCGACACGATGGCGCTGGTCTCGTTGGCTTGCTGCACCGCCTGCAACGAGATATGCAGCGCATCCGCCGCCTGACGGCTGATTTCGCTGACCGAGGCTGCAAGCTCCTCGGCGCCGGACGCAACCGCCTGCATGTTGGACGATGTCTGCGTCGATGCGCTGGCCGCCGAGGTCACGCGTTCGGACGCGGATGCCACGGCGTCGGTGATTTCGCCAAGATCGAGGTCGATGGATTTCTGCAACTCGCCACGGCGAAGACGATCCTCGACCTGTGCCGTGGTGTCGGTGGCAAACTTGACCACCTTGGCGAGCTTGCCGTCAGGCCCCCGGATCGGGTTGTAGGAGGCTTGAATCCAGACCGCCCTTCCACCTTTGCCGATACGCTTGTATTCGGCTGCCTGATAGTCGCCCCGGCGCAGCGAATCCCAGAATTCGCGATAGGCCGAGCTGTCGCGATACTGAGGCTCGACGAACATGCCGTGATGCTTGCCCTGAATTTCGTCCAGCCGGTAGCCGAGCGTGCTCAGGAAATTCTCGTTCGCCGTGATGATGGTGCCGTCGAGATTGAACTCGATCACCGCCTGCGACTTCTGAATCGCCGCGATCTGACCCTGGTAATCGGCACTCTTCAATTTCTGTTCGGTAATATCGCTGGCGAACTTGACCACCTTGTACGGCCTGCCGCTGCGATCCATCAGCGGATTGTACGAGGCCTGAATCCAGATCTGCCGGCCGCCCTTGGCCACGCGCACAAACTCGCCGGACTGGAATTCGCCCCGGCGCAGCGAATCCCAGAATTCGCGATAGTCGGCGCGCTCGCGCAGGTCCGGGGCGACGAACATGCTGTGGTGCTTGCCCGCGATCTCGTCCAGCCGATACCCCATGGCATGGAGAAAGTTGGCGTTGGCGGTCACGATTGTGCCATCGAGATTAAACTCGATCACCGCCTGGGATTTTCCGAGCGCCTCGAGCTTCGCTACAAGCTCCTGAGAAGACTTGAATAATTGCATTTTCTATGCCCCTGGACCGGATCGACGCAGGGAAAATTACGGTTAACAGGTTAAGCAACTTTTACGGGAATATATTTGTAATGGTTCCCCCTGAGGGAACCCGGATATGCGTACCGCGCGTGACTCCTGCGGCGGCAAAACTCGGCTTGCCCGGCGAGAGGCGACGATATGTAATTCCCGAAACAAGCCGCCGGGACCAATCCACGGAGGCACTTCAGGGAGACGCGCGATGCACGGGACGCTGGATCTTGCGCGGCAATCGGAACTGGAAGCGGCGCGGGACAAGGCCTATTCCACCCCGCTCGCGGATTTCAATCCCGGCGATCCCGATCTTTTCCGCAACGATACGTTCTGGCCTTATTTCGAACGGCTGCGGAAGGAAGACCCGGTCCATTACTGCAAGGACAGCCAGTTCGGCGCTTACTGGTCGGTGATGAAGTACAACGACATCATGCATGTCGAGACCAACCATCAGATCTATTCATCGGAATCGAGCCTCGGCGGCATCACCATCCGCGACGCGCCGCCGGAATTCCGCCGGCCGATGTTCATCGCGATGGACCAGCCCAAGCACAGCGCCCAGCGCAAGACCGTGGCGCCGATGTTCACGCCCACCCATCTCGACCAGCTGGCCGATACGATCCGTCAGCGCGCCGCACAGTGCCTGGATTCGCTGCCGCGCGACGCGACGTTCGACTGGGTCGATCGGGTGTCGATTGAGCTCACCACGCAGATGCTGGCGACGCTGTTCGATTTTCCGTGGGAAGATCGCCGCAAGCTGACGCGATGGTCCGATGTCGCCACGGCTCTCCCCGGCAACACCGACATCATCGCATCCGAGGATGCACGGCAGGCGGAGTTGCAGGAATGCGCCGCCTATTTCTCGAAGCTCTGGAATGAGCGGGTTAATGCCGCGCCGAAAAGCGATCTCATCTCGATGATGGCACATGCGGAAGCAACCCGAGACATGGACCCCAAGACGTTTCTGGGAAATCTCATCCTGCTGATCGTCGGCGGCAACGACACCACGCGCAACTCGCTCTCCGGCGGGCTTTATGCGCTGAACCAGAATCCGCAGGAGTATCGGAAGCTGCGTGATAACCACGCGCTGGTCGATAGTTTCGTGCCCGAAGTGATCCGCTGGCAGACGCCGCTGGCGCATATGCGCCGAACCGCACTTCAAGACACCGAGTTGCGCGGCAAGCAGATCAAGAAGGGCGACAAGGTCGTGATGTGGTACGTCTCGGGCAATCGCGATGACGAGGTGATCGAAAATCCCGACAGTTTCATCATCGACCGCGCCCGGCCCCGCCAGCATCTGTCGTTCGGCTTCGGCATTCATCGCTGTGTCGGAATTCGCCTGGCGGAATTGCAGTTGAAGATCGTCTGGGAGGAGATTCTCAAGCGTTTCGACAACATCGAAGTGGTCGCGCCGCCGCATCGGGTGTATTCCAGTTTCGTCAAGGGCTACGAGACCCTGCCGGTGCGGCTGGCGTCCTAGACGACGCGTCCGGCACGCAGACAACTGTTTTGGGACAAGGGAAGCGAACGATGCACGGAACCATCAGCACGGCCCGCGACGAGCGCCAGAAGGCAGCGCGCGAGAAGGCCTATTCGATGCCGCTGTCGCAATTCCACCCCGGCGCGCCCGAACTGTTTCGGTCCGATACGCTGTGGCCGTATTTCGAGCGGCTGCGCAAGGAAGAGCCGGTGCATTACTGCACGACCTGCCCGGTCGGCGATTACTGGTCGGTGACCAAGTACAACGACATCATGCATGTCGACACCAATGCGGCGATCTTCTCGTCCGACATCAAGTATGGCGGCATCAACCTGCGCGACATGGGCGAGAACTATAACTGGCCGAGCTTCATCGCGATGGACGAGCCGAAGCACGGCCCGCAGCGAAAGACCGTATCGCCGATGTTCACCCCGGTTCATCTGGACCGGCTCGCGCTTCTCATTCGTGAGCGTTCGGCGGAAATCCTCGACAACCTGCCGCGCAACGAGACCTTCAACTGGGTCGACCGCGTCTCCATCGAACTGACCACGCAGATGCTGGCCACGCTGTTCGATTTCCCGTGGGAAGACCGCCGGATGCTGACGCGCTGGTCCGATCTTTCGACCGCGCTGCCGAAAAGCGGAATCTATGAGAACGAAGAACAGCGGCTGCGCGAACTCGGCGAATGCGCCGATTATTTCATCCGGCTGTGGAACGAGCGCATCAAGAATCCCGGCAACGACCTGATCTCGATGATGGCCCACAGCGACGCCATGCGCGCGATGGACCGCGACGAACTGCTCGGCAACCTCATCCTGCTGATCGTCGGCGGCAACGACACCACCCGCAACTCGATGTCCGGCTCGGTGCTGGCGCTGAACGAAAATCCCGACCAGTACGACAAGCTGCGCGACAATCATGCGCTGATCGACAGCTTCGTGCCCGAAGTGATCCGCTGGCAGACGCCGCTGGCCCACATGCGCCGCACCGCCTTGCAGGACACCGAACTCGGCGGCAAGAAGATCAAGAAAGGCGACCGCGTGGTGATGTGGTACGTCTCCGGCAACCGCGACGGCGAGGCCATCGAAAATCCCGACAGCTTCATCATCGACCGCGCCCGGCCGCGCACGCATATGTCGTTCGGCTTCGGCATCCATCGTTGCGTCGGCATGCGGCTGGCCGATCTCCAGCTCAAGATCATCTGGGAAGAGATCCTCAAGCGGTTCGACAACATCGAGGTTGTCGGCGAACCGAAGCGGATCTATTCGAGCTTTGTGAAGGGCTACGAGGAACTGCCCGTTCGCATCAACGCCTAGCGCTGGCGGCTCCGCGACATCCTGCCGCGACGTCCCTAAAGGCTGCAAAATCGGAATGCGGCTGCGCGTCTGGCGCGGCTACACCCCACCCCGTCAATCTGCCAAAGCATGGACATGATGCATCAAGAAACAGACTTTTCCGACATTCGCGAATCCGTTGCAAAGCTTTGCGCCCAGTTCCCCGGCGAGTACTGGCGCAAGCTGGACCGCGAGATGGCCTATCCGAAGGAATTCGTGCAGGCGCTGATCGATGCCGGATACCTGTCGGTGCTGATCCCCGAGGAATACGGCGGATCGGGGCTGAAGCTATCCGCGGCGGCAGCGATCCTTGAAGAAATCCAGCGCTCGGGCTGCAACGGCGGCGCCACCCACGCCCAGATGTACACCATGGGCACGCTGCTCCGGCACGGCAGCGAGGAACAGAAATCCAAGTGGCTGCCGCGCATCGCCAGCGGCGAGTTGCGCCTTCAGGCATTCGGCGTGACCGAGCCGACCAGCGGCACCGATACAACATCGCTCAAGACCTTTGCCAAGCGCGAAGGCAACGATCATTACGTGGTCAACGGCCAGAAGATCTGGACCAGCCGCGCCGAATATTCCGACCTGATGATCCTGCTCGCGCGCACCACGCCGAAGGAACAGGCCGCCAAGCGCACCGACGGACTCTCGGTGTTCATTGTCGATATGCGGGAAGCGAAAAAGGCCGGCGGCCTGACCATTCGCCCGATCCGCACCATGATGAACCACGCCACCACCGAAGTGTTCTTCGACAACATGAAGGTGCCCGCTGAAAACCTGATCGGCGAAGAAGGCAAGGGCTTCCGCTACATCCTCTCCGGCATGAACGCGGAGCGCATTCTGATCGCGGCCGAGTGCGTCGGCGATGCCAAGTGGTTCATCAAGAAGGCCAGCGACTACGCCAAGGAGCGCACGGTGTTCGGCCGCCCGATCGGCCAGAACCAGGGCATCCAGTTTCCGATTGCGAAGGCATACGCCAACATGCGCGCCGCCGAACTGATGGTGCGCGAGGCCACGCGTCTCTACGAAGCCGGCAAGGATTGTGGGGCGGAAGCCAACATGGCGAAGATGCTCGCGGCCGACGCGTCATTCGAAGCGGCGAATGCCTGTATCCAGACCCATGGCGGGTTCGGCTTCGCCGAGGAATACGACATCGAGCGCAAATTCCGCGAGACGCGGCTGTATTCGGTGGCGCCAATCTCGACCAACCTGATCCTGTCGCATCTGTCCGAGCATGTTCTCGGCATGCCGCGCTCGTATTGAGAGAAGCCATGCTGCCGCTTGAAGGACTGACCGTCATCGCTGTCGAACAGGCGGTCGCAGCTCCGTTCTGTACCTCGCGCCTCGCCGACGCCGGCGCCAACGTCATCAAGATCGAGCGTCCCGAAGGGGACTTCGCGCGCGGCTATGACGCCGCAGCCAAAGGCCAGAGCAGCTATTTCGTCTGGCTCAATCGCGGCAAGAATTCGGCCGTGATCGATCTTGCAACCGACGACGGCCGCAAGTCGCTCGAAAAGCTGATCGCGAGCGCGGACGTGCTGGTGCAGAATCTCAAGCCCGGTTCGATGGACAAGCTCGGCTTCACCCGCGAACGGCTGCGCAAGGAGTATCCGGGGCTGGTGATCTGCACCATCTCCGGCTACGGCGACGACGGTCCCTATGCCGAGCGCAAGGCCTACGACCTTTTGATTCAGGCCGAGAGCGGCTTGGCCTCGATCACCGGCGGCCCGGAGACGCCCGCCCGCGTCGGCCTGTCCATCGTCGACATTGCCACCGGTGCGACGGCCCACGCGGCGATCCTCGAAGCGCTGATAGGCCGCGCGCGCAGCGGACAAGGCGCGGACATTCGTATCTCGATGTTCGACGTGATGGCCGACTGGCTCACCGTGCCGCTGCTCAATGCCGAGAACGGCAACACGCCGAAGCGCATCGGCCTCGCCCATACCTCGATCGCGCCTTACGGCGTGTTCACCTCGAAAGACGGCCGCGACATTCTGATTTCGATCCAGAGCGAACGCGAGTGGAAGAAACTTTGCGCCGAAGTCATGAACATGCCGGACCTGCCGAACGATCCGCGTTTCAGCAACATGGTCGAGCGCGTCCGCAATCGGGCGCTGACCGACAAGACCGTCAGCGATGTGTTCGGTGCGATGACGCGCGACGAGTTGCTCAAGCGGCTGGACGATGCTGACATTGCGTTCGCCGAGGTCAACACCATGGACGATCTCTCGAAGCATCCGCATCTGCGCCGCATCGAGGTCGCGACCCCGAACGGCGTCGTCGCCTATCCCGCGCCTGCCTCCATCGTCATCGGCGAACAACGGCATTACGGCGCGGTGCCCGCAGTCGGCGAGACCATCGGCGGCATCCCACAAGGTAACAAGCCATGAGCGCGAAACCCGACATCGATCATCTGCGGCAGTGGATCGGCCGCACCCAGGAAGCCTCCGACGTCATCACCGCCCAACTGGTGAAGGGGCTGCGCGCGACGCTGTTCCTCGACATCGGCAATCCCGTTGACGGCGACGCGGCGCCGCTCACGACCCACTGGTGCCTTGCGCAGCCGGTGGTCGCCATGAGCGAGCTTGGCCCGGACGGTCATCCCGCACGCGGCGGATTCCTGCCGCCGGTGCCGTTGCCGCGCCGGATGTGGGCTGGCGGCCAGATCGAATTCATCGATCCCTTGCGCGTCGGTGACAAGGTGACGCGTTCGTCGCGCATTTCCGACGTCACCATGAAAAGCGGCAGCACCGGCACGCTGTGTTTTGTGTCGGTCGAACACATCATCACCACCACGCGCGGCACAGCCATCCGCGAACGGCACGACATTGTTTATCGCGACATGCCTGCGGCAGGCGACCAGAAGCCTGTGGCGGCGCCCGCACCTGTCCCTGCCGGAAAGATTCGCGAAACCCACATGGCCGATCCGGTTCTGCTGTTTCGCTATTCGGCGCTGACTTTCAACGGCCACCGCATTCATTACGACCGCGATTACGTCACCAAGGTCGAGGGCTATCCCGGCCTGATCGTCCATGGGCCATTGCAGGCATCATTGCTGATCGAGTTCGCCGCCCGCCAGCGCGGCGGCAAGGCACCCGCGAAGTTCGTCTATCGCGGCGTCAATCCGCTGTTCGACGGCGCGGAATTCAGCATCAACGGCAACGAGACCGACGCCGGGCTGGAAGTCTGGAGCGCCAACGCGGCAGGTGCTGCGACCATGAAGGGCACCGCGAGCTGGTAGTCGCTACTTCTTCCCGAACGCCTCGCGCATACCGGCCTGAATCTTGGCCATGCCGCCGATCCAGCGATCGTAGTTGTCGGTTTTCTTGCGCATGTAATCGAGCACCTGCGGATGCGGCAGGATCAGGAACGTTTCGCGATCGATCGCGTCCAGCGTGCATTGCGCGACTTCTTCCGGCGTGAGATTGCCGTCGTGCGACTGCGGCCCCTTCGGCATTCCGCGGATCATGTTGGTTTCCACGCCCTGCGGGCAGAGGATCGACACGCGGATGTTGTGCGCCTTGTGCGAGATCGCCAGATTTTCGGCGAAGCCGACGGCGGCGTGCTTGGTGGTCGAGTAAGCGGCGCTGCCGACCTGCGACAGCAATCCCGCCGCTGAAATGGTGTTGAGGAAATATCCGCCGCCACGCGCCTTCATGCGCGGGATCAGATGCCGCGCCGCGTAAACATGCGCCATGACGTGGATCGCCCAGCTTCGCTCCCACGGATCGTCCGAGGTGCCGCCGGCATTCTCCGACATCATGTCGAAGCCGCCGCCGATCCCGGCATTGGAGCAGAACAGATCGATCGGGCCGAATTGCTTTTCGGTTTCATCGATGACGCGGAGAATGTCGCTCTCCTTGCCCACGTCGCAGGCGAACGACGCGCCGCCGATGGAGTCGGCGACCGTCTTGGCGCGCGCGCCGTCCAGATCGGCGACAACGACCTTGGCCGCACCCTCGCGATGGAAGATTTCAGCGAGCGCCTGGCCGATGCCATTCGCGCCGCCGGTGACGACAACAACCTTGCCTGAGATTTTCATGCGGAGGTTTTAGTTCGGGACTGCGGCCAGATCAATTGATCTCGCAGCCCGCTCAGCCATGCGCCGTTTAAAACAGCGCGATTACGCTGCGACCAGAACCATGTCGAGCACTGCCGTATAGTGCAGTGCGGCGGCGAGCAGCACGAAGGAATGCCAGATCGCATTCTGAAATCGCAGCCGTTCCCATGCGTGGAAGATCACGCCGAACGAGTAGATCAATCCACCCGCTGCGATGAACCAGAGCGTCGAGGTCGGCAGCGAGGCCACCAGGCTGTCATAGGCGATGACACCGCTCCATCCCATCGCGAGATACAGTCCGATCGACAGACGATCGAAACGGCCCGGCAGGAATATCTTGAGCGCAATACCGGCGGCGGCGACAGACCAGACGCCGATCAGCAGCACCATGGACATGACGCGGTCGTTCATCTGCACGAGAAACGGCGTGTAGGTGGCGGCGATCAGAATGTAGATCGCGGAGTGATCGAAGCGGCGCAGCACCCATTTGACCGGCGAGACCGGCCACAGATTGTAGGTCGCGGATAAGCCAAGCATCGCAAGCAGACCTGCGACATAGACCGACACCGAGATGACTTCCTTGGACGAGGCATACAAAGCGGCGAAAACGATCAGCGCCGTTGCGGCGATCAGTCCAAAGGCGATGCCGAGCACATGAACCACGCCATCGGCGATCAGCTCGGCGCGGTCGTAGTCCCAGCGGACCACACCGCCGCCCGCGACGCGGGCGTGAGAACTGAGTTGCTTCAATCTGAAGATCGTCCGGGCCAACTGGTCTACCTCTAACGTCGAGCAGAAAGCATATTCCCGCGACGGTCAATGAACTCTGAAAACGGCCCGATCAAGATTCATGTGCTTTTGAAACTTGATTTCCGCGCCATAAATCTCCAGCTTCACAAAACTGTCGCAGGCGCGTTGTTTTCTCCATTTCCCTCTGTCCGATAAAGTCTTGATCGAATTATGGCACCCAGCTTTTCGGACATCGTCGAGGAAACGCGCCTTTCGATCCAGTCGCTGATCGAGTACGGCGAAAGTCTGTTCAATCCCACGGTGCGGCTCGGCGTCACAGGACTGTCGCGCGCGGGCAAGACCGTCTTCATCACCGCGCTGGTGCACGGCCTGCTGCGCGGCGGCCGCTTTCCGGTGTTCGAGTCGCTGGCGACGGGCCGCATCGCCCGCGCGCGGCTCGAACCGCAGCCCGACGATGCCGTGCCGCGTTTTGCCTATGAGGGCCATGTCCGCACCTTGATCGAGGACCGGCGCTGGCCGCACTCGACCATGGACATCAGCGAACTTCGTCTGGTGATCGAGTATCAGCGGCAGAACTCTGCGACGCGCACGCTGACGCTTGATCTGGTGGATTATCCCGGCGAGTGGCTGCTCGACCTGCCGCTGCTGAACAAAAGCTACGAGCAATGGTCGGCGGAAAGTCTCGCGCTGTCCCGCCGCGAGCCGCGCGCGAGACTTGCCGCGCAGTGGCACGCGCATCTGGCAACGCTCGATGCAAATGGCCGCGAAGACGAACAGGCGACGCTGACCGCGGCGAAACTGTTCACCGATTACCTGCGCGCCTGCCGCGACGAACGCTTCGCCATGAGCTTGCTGCCGCCGGGCCGTTTCCTGATGCCCGGCAATCTCGCAGGCTCGCCCGCGCTGACGTTCGCACCGCTGGATGTGCGGCAAGACGGCACCGCGCCGGAGGGATCGCTGTGGGCGATGATGAAGCGGCGCTATGAAGCCTACAAGGACGTGGTGGTGCGGCCCTTCTTCCGCGATCACTTCACGCGGCTGGACCGGCAGATCGTGCTGGTCGATGCACTGGCGGCGTTCAATGCGGGGCCTGAGGCGCTGAAGGATCTCGAAGGCGCGCTGTCCGGCATTCTCGATTGCTTCAATATCGGCCGCAGTACAATCCTCAACACGCTGTTCCGCCCGCGCATCGATAAAATTCTTTTCGCAGCGACCAAGGCCGATCATCTGCACCATTCCAGTCACGACCGGCTGGAAGCGATCCTCAAGCGCATGGTCGAGCGCGCCGCCTCGCGCGCAGAGTTCGCAGGCGCAGGCGTCGATGTGGTGGCGCTGGCCGCCGTGCGCGCGACCCGCGAAGCGCTGGTGCAGCAAGGCCGCGAGAAACTGCCGTCGATCCTCGGCACGCCAGAGAGGGGCGAGACCTCCGGCGGCGAAGTGTTCGACGGCGACACCGAGGTGGCGACCTTTCCGGGCGACCTCCCGGCCAAGCTGGACGACCTGTTCAGCGGCAGCGACGCGTTTCGCGGATTGAGCAACGTCGCATCAGATCAGACCGACCTGCGGTTTTTGAGATTTCGCCCGCCGTTGCTCGCCCGCGAAGGTGGCGAAGAGCCGGCGCTGCCCCATATCCGCCTCGACCGTGCGCTTCAGTTCCTGATCGGAGACAAGCTGCAATGAGCGACAAGCCGCACCACCGCAAGCCCGCGGCATTCAAGCTCGACGATCCTCGCGTCATCCTGATGGATGCCGAGGACGATCCCTCGCGCCCGGCGCGCGGCAAGGTTCACATCATTCCTGAGAACGATCCGGCCCTGCTTCCGGTCGTCATCGACGAACCGGCGGTGCCCGTCCGCAAGGGCTTCGGCTGGGGCGGCGTGTTCTGGACCGCGCTCGGCGGACTGGTCACGCTCGGCCTCGGGCTGGGCATTTCCAATCTGGTCGAGGATCTGTTCAATCGCAGCACCAGCCTCGGCTATATCGGCCTGGTGTTCGCCATTCTCGCCGTGGTGGCGCTGGTGGTGATTATCGCCCGCGAGGCGCTCAGTCTGGCGCGGCTGGAGACCATCGAGAAATTGCACGCGCGTGCCAACGCTGTGCTCCTGAGCGACGACCGCAAGGAAAGCGACGCCATCGTCCGCGATCTGCTGAAAGTCGCGCACGACAATCCGCGTCTCGCCCGCGCCCGCGCCGCGCTGGAAGAACACGGCCGCGATATTATCGACGGCGCCGACATGGTGCGGCTGGCCGAACGCGAGTTGATGACGCCGCTCGATCAGGAAGCGCGGCGGCTGGTTTCCAGCGCTGCGCAGCGCGTGTCGATCGTCACCGCCGTCAGTCCGGGTGCTGTGATCGACATGCTGTTCGTGTTCGCGGCCGCTTTACGTCTGGTGCGGCAGCTGGCGCGGCTTTACGGCGGACGGCCCGGCACGCTCGGCATGATCCGGCTGATGCGTCATGTGGTTGCGCATCTGGCGCTGACCGGCGGCATGGCCGCCAGCGATAGCCTGATTCAACAAATGCTCGGCCACGGCATTACCGCGAAATTGTCGGCCAAGCTCGGCGAAGGCCTGCTCAACGGGCTGCTCACCGCGCGGCTCGGCCTTGCCGCCATCGACGTGACCCGACCGCTGCCGTTTGTCGCCCTGCCGCGTCCGGCGCTGTCGGATCTTGCCAAGGATTTGCTGAAGCGCGCAGGCGGCGACGAGTTGAAGGGCTGAGACCCGCACGACGACGACGCTCAAGCAAAAATCCGAGCGTTTTCAACGCCAAAACCACCCGTGAACCTGTTCTCCGGGGGCTGCGACCAATTTCCATGGATGGATTGACGCAAACCCCGCGCTGAGTGCGCACCACTGAGGAGAACGACCATGTTTCGCAAACTTGCTCTCGCAACCGTCGCTGCCGCTGCTCTCGGTGCAGCCGCTCTCGCCCCGACCGCCGCTTCCGCCGGCTGGCACGGTAAACATTGGGGTCACGGCTGGGGCCATGGCCACGGCTTTGGCTACGGGTTCAGCCCGGTGATCGTGACCGGCGGTGGCTATGCCGATGACGGCTGCTTCGTGCAGCGCCGCGTTCGCACGGCGTATGGCATTCGCTGGCGCACCGTGAACGTCTGCGATTGATTTCGGGCTTTGCCTGAATCGAAAACCCCGGTCGCGTGACGCGGCCGGGGTTTTTCGTCAGTTCAGCAACCGCCATTGATAAAATGGCGAGTCCGGCGGCGGTGACAGATCCGGCGTCCATCCGGTGATGGTCTTGAACGCGAATGGCTCGATCACCACGCCGCGCCACTTTCGGTCGGCGTGGCCGGCGAGTTTCAATGTCGCAGGCGTTTTCGTTTCGATCGCATTGCCGTCATTGGGCACACTGTCGACATAAAGCCCGACGCCGGATCGCATCGCAGCACTCGAGCGATCCTTGAAGCCGATGAAGCGGCTGCGCTCGTTCACCTGCACCACCGGAATGCTGTCCTTCAGGTGCCAGCGCAGTTCCGCGTAGATTCGGTAGTCGAGGGTGGCGATCCACGTTGCGCCCACTTTGTCAGCCACGGCTTTCGCTTCGCGCGCGATCTCGCCGTAACCTTCTTCCTTAGCAATCGGGTCTTTGGTCGCCACGAACGCCAGATTGCTCACAGCGTAGTAATAGAAAATCGCCACGTTCAGCACGATGCCGAGCGCGATGGCAGCCTTCGCCCACGATTCAGCGGTGCGAAAGATCCAGCCTGTGCGTTGCTCTCGATTGATTTCGGCAAGATTGATCGCCGCCGCTATAAAAGCAAACGGCCAGATCAGCATCGGCCAGGTATCGCCGATCCGCAGCGATAACGACTTCCACAGAAAATAAGCGAACGGCACCAGCGCACAGGTCGAGATCAGGATGAACGCAGCATTGCGTCGCCGATAGCCGCGCGCCGCCAGCATCACGGCGCCTGCCAGCGCCACCGGAAACAGGATCGGACCGACCAGCGCCAGTTGAAGCCCGAGAAAATCGCCGACGGTGCGCGCCGAGATGCCATGGTCCGCTCCGGCGCGGATGAACTGGAATTTGAACGACGCCCAGCCGTTTTGCGCATTCCAGATCAGCACCGGCGAAAACACCAACAGCGCGACGACCACCGCCAGCCACGGATACGGACTGCGCAGCCAGCGCGACCGCCACGCCGGCACCATCAGGAACGCCAGAACAGCCGGCGCGAAAAAGATCGCCGTATATTTCGACAGCAGCGCCAGCCCGCCGAAAACTCCGGCCACCAGCCACCAGCGGCCATCGTTGCCTTGCGTGAGCCGCACCAGCGACCAGGCCATCGCCAGCGAAAACGGGATCAGCGCCACGTCGGGCAGAATGCGGGACGCGAACAGTCCGTATTCGGGCGCAGCAAACGGCATCAGCACGGCAAGAACGACGACGCGACTGTCGCGGGTCAGCCGCCAGACAATGTCGGCGAGAAAACCCAGCGCGATCCAACTCGCCAGCAATCCGCCGAACCGCACGCCGAAACTGGTGTCGCCGAAAATCGCCGTGCCGAACCGCACCACCCAGGCGATCATCGGCGGATGATCCAGATACGACAGCACCGTTTCTTTTGAGAACGTCCAGTAATAGGCCTCGTCGGTGCGCAGGTCCGCCGTCGCGGCATAAATGATCTGCAATGCCACGATCACCGCGACCGCGAGGGACGCGGCAAGCATCGCGCGCGGCGTCAAACGCCCCGAGTCCGTCGTCGCCGTGGTGGTGGCCTTGCTCATGCGGTCAGCTTTTCCGCGACTGCACCCGTGAAGTCAAACCACGTCTCTCCTATAGGCTCCCTCAAAAGCTGCGGAACGGATCGCCGGCCCATGGCGCTGCCGCGCGGTCTCCGTTAGGGTTTCACAGCCTCCGGCCCGGTCCGGATGCGGCGCGTATTCGATCATCTTTCCCCGGCTTCGAGCGATTTCGTACCATGGCAGAGACCGCAGCTTCATCCGTGCCGCACGTCCTGCGCGGGATCGGAATTCGTCAGGTGCGGCTCGCCACCGGCTTCATCCTGTTCGCCTATCTCATCAGCCATTTCACCAATCACGCCCTCGGCAATATCTCGATCGGCATGATGGATGCGGCGCTCTATTATCATGCAATGTTCTGGCAGAGCTGGCCGGTTCTCATCGTGTTCTACGGCGCGGTGCTGACGCATCTCGGCCTCGGCATCTGGGCGCTCTATGCACGCCGGCAATTCCGCTGGACCGGCATCGAACTGACCCAACTCGTGTTCGGCCTCAGCATCCCGGCTTTTGTCATCGGCCATCTGGTCGGCGTTCGGATCGCCATGCCTCTGTTCGGCCATGAGAAGGATTACCCGCAAGTCCTTTTCGCCTACTGGGTGTTTCGGCCGTACATGCAGTGGATGATGTACGGCGTGCTGGTGGTGTCGTGGGTTCACGGCTGTATCGGAATTTACTTCTGGCTTCGAACCAAACCGTATTTCAAGAAAATCTCGTCGCTGGCGCTCGCCCTCGCCGTGATCCTGCCGACGCTCTCCCTGCTTGGCCTTTATCAGGCCGGCCGGTCGGTGGCGCGGGCAAGTGCCGCGCCGGAATGGCGGGCGGATAATCTCTCGCAGGCGAAGGTCGGGACAGGCGCGGATCAGGCGGCGCTCGAACGCATCATCTCGGCCATGCTGTATGGATATTTCGGCCTGATCGGACTGACGCTGACTGCGCGCGGTATCCGGGCGCTGGTCGAGCGCCGCCGCGGCCTGGTCAGCCTGTCCTACGGCAACGGCAAAACAGTGCGCGTCCCCATCGGCCTGAGCGTGCTGGAAGCGAGCACCCGTTTCAACATTCCTCATTCCAGTGTCTGCGGCGGCCGTGCGCGCTGCTCCACCTGCCGCATCCGCGTGATCGGCGATTGCAGCACGCTGCCCGAACCGTCGAACCGCGAAACCTTCGTGCTGGAGCGTGTCGGCGCGGGTGATGACCCCGCGATCCGCCTCGCCTGCCAGTTGCGCCCCCGCACCGACGTGTCGTTCTTCCAGATATTTCCCGCACACACGACCGCTTCATCGGCCGCGACCATCAAGCCCGCGCAGCCCGGCCGCGAGCGGTATCTCGTGAGCATGTTCGTGGACATGCGCGGATCGACCAAGCTCGCAGAACAGCTGCTGCCGTTCGACACCGTGTTCATCATCAACCGCTTCCTGACCGCCGTTTCGCAGGCCGTGGTCGAATGCGGCGGGCAGCCGAACCAGTTTGTCGGCGACGGCCAACTGGCGCTGTTCGGGCTTTCGACCAATCCGCAAACCGCCTGCCGGCAAGCCATCGAAGCCGCATCGCGGATTGCCGTCCATGTCGATGCGCTGAACGAGTTCCTCGGCAAGGATGTGCCGGAACCGCTGCGCTTCGGGATCGGCATTCACGGCGGCGAGGTCATCATCGGCGACATCGGTTCCGAGGAGCACACCGTTTTCACCGCGCTCGGCGATTCCGTGAACGTCGCAGCACGGCTGCAGGACATGACCAAGGCACTGTCCTGCGAGGCGGTGCTGTCAGAGGACGTCCTGAAAACGGCGAACCTGCCTGCGCGCAATTTGCCGCAGGTCGAGGTCCAGATCCGTGGCCGGGTCGAGCCATTGGTGGTCTATACGGCCAAAAAAGCCGGAATGCTGTCTGATCTCGTCGCCGATTTCGCAGTTGCAGCAGCGTAAAATTGACAGATTCGAGCAAAGTTGAGCGAAAGCGGCAGCCGTAATCGCCATTTCCGCTATCAAGGCTCACACTTCTTGCGTATCCTGCGCGCCGTTGGCCACGCCCATCCGCGGGGTTCGACGTTTTGTTATGGGTCTTACCCTCTGGAGACTACGGAATGGCTAAAGGTACTGTGAAGTGGTTCAACCCGACCAAGGGCTACGGTTTCATTCAGCCCAGCAACGGCGGCAAGGACGTGTTCGTTCATATCTCGGCAGTTGAGAAGGCAGGTCTTTCTTCCCTCAACGAAGGACAGTCGGTCGAATACGAAGAAGTCGCGAACCGCGGCAAGACGTCGGCGGAAAATCTCAAGGTTTGACACGAAGGTCCGGTTCAGGAGGCTGGATCGGACCTTTGATTGTGATCTTCTGATTCCGGTCTGCGACGCGTGATCTGCCCCAGGATCAATTCAACGATCAATCCCTGATCAACCCCAGGGGCCACGCGGTCTGCCACTCACATTTGCCGGCGCGGTAGCGAAGCCCCCGCGCGGCTGCAGTTCGCCAGCGAGGCGCTGCAATTCACGGACACGGTTCTCGGTCGACGGATGAGTCGAGAACAGGTTGTCCATACCCTGCCCCGACAACGGATTGATGATGAACATGTGCGCGGTCGCGGGACTGCGTTCCGCATCCATGTTCGGAATCTGGTGAGCCGCGTTGTCGATCTTGACCAGCGCCGACGCCAGCCACATCGGCTGCCCGCAAATCCGCGCGCCAAGATTATCCGCCGAGTATTCGCGCGTGCGGCTGATCGCCATCTGCACCACGGTCGCCGACAACGGCGCCAGGATCATCATCGCCAGTGAGCCGACGAGGCCCGGACCGTTGCCGCGGTTGCCGCCGAAGAACATGCCGAACTGCGCGATCATCGAAATCGCGCCGGCGATGGTCGCGGTGATGGTCATAATCAGCGTGTCGTGGTTCTTGATATGCGCGAGCTCATGCGCGATCACGCCGGCGAGTTCCTCACGGCTCAACGACTGTAACAGGCCCGTGGTCGCAGCCACCGCAGCGTGATGCGGATCTCGCCCGGTCGCAAAGGCGTTGGGCTGCGGATTATCCATCAGATAGACCTTCGGCATCGGCAACTGCGCGCGGCCCGCAAGCTCGGCGACGAGGCGGACGAAATCCGGCGCGCTGCGCTCATCGACCTCCTGCGCGCCGTGCATCGACAGCACCATGCGGTCGGAGTTCCAGTACGCGAACATGTTGGTGGCCGCGGCAATCACCAGCGCGATCACGGCACCGCCCGCTCCGCCGATCAAATAGCCGACGCCCATGAACAGCGCCGTCAATCCGGCGAGCAGAACTGCGGTCTTAAAATAGCTCATCGTTGTCTCCTGACCGGCTTGGGCCGGGGATTTCCGTTCCACTGTTCTAGATGGTGAGGACCAAGGCCTTCGTTCAAGATGCCGGTTCTGCGGCGGCGCGTCGCGTCCCTGCCAAATCCATTGCCAAATCCCTTGCCAAATCCTTTGCCAAGTCCTTTGCCATGTCCCAGCCGCAACCGTCACCCGGCGAAAACCGGGGGACTGAAGGCGACATTGGCTTTGATTGAATGACATCCATCATATAAACGGAAGCCAGAGAGGGTGGCCCCATGACCGTTCAGAATATCGATGCCGGAGACGACCTGACCGCCGCGCGCGCGCCGACGTCGCTGTCCGCCGACATTATCGTGCTGGCGGCGCTCGCCGCCGTCGGCTCTTTCGCAACCAGCATCCTGCTGCCGTCCCTGCCCGCGATCGCCAAGACGCTGAACGTGTCCACCGCCGCCGTGGCCTCGGCCATCAGTGTCTATCTTGCGGTGTTCGCGGTTGGACAGTTGATCGTCGGGCCGTTGTCCGACCGCTATGGCCGATGGAAGCCGGTGATGTTCGGTCTCGCCATCTTCGCGGCGGGAAGCCTGTGGTGCCAATTCTCGAACGACCTGCCGACGCTGCTGGTCGGGCGGAGCATTCAGGCGCTGGGCGCCTGTGCCGCCTCGGTGCTGTCGCGCGCCATCGCCCGCGACCTGTTGAGCGGCGAAGCGCTCACCCGCGCGCTGGCCTTCATCATGGTGGCGATGTCGGCGGCCCCCGGCTTCTCGCCGCTGATCGGCGGCCTGCTCGATGCGACTTTCGGGTGGCGCTCGGAGTTCTTCGTGGTCGGCCTGTTCGGCGCCATCGTTGCCCTCGCCTATTACCGTTATGTCGGAGAGACGCATCAGGCCGACAAGAACGTGTCGATACATGTGCCGGCTATCCTGCGCGGCTAGTGGGGGCTGATGACGGATCGCCGCTTCATCGCACCAGCCGGAGCCATCGGCCTGTATATGGGCGCGATCTTCGCGATGTTCTCGGTGTCACCGCGCGTCCTGATCGACGGGCTTGGCTTTTCGCCGATCCAGCTCGGGCTGTTTTTCGCAGGCACCGTATTCGTCGTTTTCGCATCCGGCATGACAGCGCCGCGGCTGGCGATCAGGATCGGACACGCCCGCGCCACGGTGGCCGGTCTTGTCATCGCAACCGTGGGCGGCGCCTTGCTGTTGCTGGCGCACTGGGTCACCCCGACACTCTGGAGTTACCTGATCCCGGTGACGATCTTCCTTGCCGGGTTCGGCATGGTCAGCCCGCTGGCGACCGCGACCGCCTTGCAGCCGTTCGGCGACCGGGCCGGGCTTGCCTCGGCGTTGCTGGGGTTCCTGCAGATGGCAGGCGCTTCGGTCGGCGTCATGCTGACGGCGTCGATTGCAAGCGCCACGCTTGCCATCGGCATCGTACAGGCGGTGCTCACTATGCTCGGATTGATGTTGTATCTGGCGGGACAGCGCCGGGCATGATCCCGAAAAGCATCCCCTCGGACTCGATCCGAGGGTGGGAACCGGTTGTCGGACCGGACCATGCGCAAACAAAACGGTAAACGAAGAGTCTGGATCAGACTTTCGGACTTAGCAGGACGCGCCCCAGCCCTTGGGGAACGGGATCATCGGCCAGGGGCCGGACTCGGAACCGGATCCCGAGCAATCGGAAGCTTTGTCGCCGGGTTCGAGCACGCCGCCGCAATACGGGCAATTATTGTCGTTCGCAGCCGGCGGAACATCGCCGGACGCGTCGATCACTTCGTGGGCGAAAAAATTAACCACACGGAGGCGCGGGATCACTCGAAATGCGGGCATGCTCATTCCTCTTCATCAGAGGCTGCATCATGCCAGCGAGATCATGCCGGTCCGTTCAGCGGAATGCTCAAATTTTAGCGGTCCTGAGCATTTCTCCGGCCAACTGGAATCCAGTTAACCGATAGAGAACGCCCTCAACCAATCTAGAACGCAGTCCGACCGCAACCGGAACTCGCCCTCCGGTCCAGCCCGAGGGCTCACGCAAATCTCAGCGCGCGACGATCAGGCCCCGGCTGGTGACAACCACCCAGCGGCCATCCTGACGGCGGATCGCATCGACCCGTCCGACACCCGGCAGCGGATCGCCGGGAATGACGTCGAAGATGCCCTGCCGGCCGATCACGGTTGCGATGCCGTCGGACACATCGCGCAGCGCCCAGCCATCGACCACGGGAAGCCGGTTGGCCTGTGCTGCGGGCTTTGAAATCGAGCCGGTGACTTCGGCAGCCGGCGCGCGCAGCTTTTCAACCGCCTCGCTCAGCTTCGCCAGTTTCGCGGCAGGTTCGGCCTGCGCCTTCTCGACACGGTCGATGCGGTCGACAATCTTTGCCGATTGCGCAGCACTGCTGCTCTTGAGCGCTGCGATGTCGGCGTTGATCTTTCCAATCGCGCTTTCGACCGAGCGACCGTGTTCGGCGGCAAGTGCTGCAACGGCAGCGGTCTGGTCGCCCTTCATGTAGTGCCCGGCGCCCACTGTTGCGAGCGAACCGCCGATGGCGCCGACCGCGGCGGCGATGGCAACAATGGCTGCAATCGAAAGACGGCGTGCGGCGGCTTCAGGTGCGGCCGGAGCGGCGTTGAACTGCTGTTCGCGCGCGGCACTTTCATCGGCGACAATATCTTCCCATGAACTGTGCGACGTCAGGCGCTGCAGCGTGATTTCCTTGGACGGCTGCCGTGCGACATGTTTGGACGCGCTGTCCTGCGGCGCGTCGGCGGCCTTCGTTTCATGCTGGGCCATGTCGCCGGTTGCCGGCACCAGCGATGCTTCGCTGTGATTGCCCGTATCCTTGATCTCGCCGTCGGCAATATGGTCGGTCATGCGCGCAGACTCCGAATGGGTTTACTATTTGGTAACCACGAATTGGTTGAGAATTCGTTACCGCGCCCATACCGGAAGTGAGATCGCTCAAAACAAACTCACATCGGTCGCGCGCCGATGTGAGTTTGTATCAACTACAAAATGAACCCAGTATTTATGAAGTTCGACTTGTGGTCGCGCACGATCTCGTCGAGCAATTTTTTCGAGTCCTCGGTCTGCTTGGCTGCGATCATCGAGCGGATCGAGAACGAACGCAGCGCATCGGTAACCGAGAGCGTGCCTTCCGCCGAATCCTTGCGCCCGGTGAACGGAAACACATCCGGCCCGCGCTGGCACTGGCAGTTGATGTTGACCCGGCAGACCTGATTCACCAGCGGATCGACCAGCCGCCCGATGGTCTCGGCATCTTCGCTGAAGATCGAGACCTGCTGGCCGTGCTCGGAGGTGATGACGTAATCCAGCGCCGTATCGATGTCGTCGAACGCCATCACCGGGACAATCGGCCCGAACTGCTCCTCGCGATAAAGCAGCATGCCTTCCTTCACCGGATAGACCACGGCGGGATAGAACAGCGTGCCGTTGCTCGTGCCGCCGCCTTCGTTGATGATCTTGGCGCCCTTCTCCGTGGCGTCGGCCACCAGCCGCGTCATGTGCTCGACTTTGCCGAATTCAGGCAACGGCGTCAGCGTGACGCCCTTGTCCCACGGCATCCCGGCTTTCAGCTTGGCGAGTTCTTCGGTGAACCGCGCCAGAAATTGATCCACGATGGAACGATGCACGATCAGCATTTTCAGCGCCGTGCAGCGCTGGCCGTTGAAGGACAGCGAGCCGAGCACGCATTCCTTCACCGCGAGTTCGACATTCGCATCCGGCAGCACGATGGCGGCGTTCTTGGCATCGAGTCCCAGAATGGCGCGCAGCCGGTTGACCTTCGGATGCATCTTCTTCAGGTGATCGGCGACGCGGCTCGAGCCGATCAGGGTCAGCACGTTGACCTTGCCGGATTCGAGCAGCATCGGCACCACTTCGGAGCCCTTGCCGTAAACCGTGTTGATAACGCCTTTCGGGAATGCGTTGCGGAACGCCTCGAGCAGCGGCTGAAACAGCAGCACGCCGAACTTCGGCGGCTTGAATACCATGGTGTTGCCCATGATCAGCGCCGGGATCAGCGTCGCGAAGGTTTCGTTGAGCGGATAATTATACGGCCCCATGCAGAGCACCACGCCGAGCGGCGTGCGGCGGATCTGGCCGATGGTGCCGTCGACGATGGTGAACCGCGAGTTGTCGTTGTCGAGATGCTTGAGCGCCTCGATGGTGGCTTTCATGTATTCGACAGTGCGGTCG
>CALRLJ020000004.1:0-26619 GCA_943368635.1 Sediminibacterium ginsengisoli
CTCGGCAATTTTTATCATCAGAACGCGGATCGTGTGGTTGGTGTATTGCGGCTCCTGCATGGCAAGAGCGACCAGATCGTAACGCGACAGATCGACCTTGTCGGGCGACGTCGCGTCCAGCTTTCCGGGCAGATCGCGCGAAAAGATTGAACGGTGTGCCGGTTCGTCACGCAGCTTGATGCGGACTTCGGTCCCCTCGTTGTTGATGAGTTCGGCCGTGTTCTTCCGGCAAACCAAGGTCACGTTGTGACCGGCCATCAGCAGCTTCGTTGCCAGCAGCGAGCCGTACGAGGCTCCAAGAATCAGAATGTTGCGTGCCATGATCACTCGTCCAAAAATTTGTCTTAACGGCCCGGTCCAACGCGCGCTGGAACGTCCGTCACATCAGAAATCCTGCCAGGGCAAGGAGCGGCGCAGGCCAAACCTTAAACGAGACAAGGGGAAAAGCCCCGTGGGTGAATGGGGCGCCTGTATCTAACGCAAGTTGGTATACATAACAATCATATACCAGGTGCCATTTCGGTCTCTCAAGCACGCATGCGGCGGCGGTCGCGCAGGCCAATGTGAGTGATGCCCGACAGAAAAAGCCGCCCGTTTCGGGCGGCTTTTGTTGGAGCATGCGCGACGCCCCCGGTTTGATTTTTTCAGTTGGTTTTGCCGAACTGCGGTTCGGTCGGTTTGCTGAACACGTTACCGCTCGGCCCGTATCCGGTGATCTGGATGATCGCACCTTCCTCGCGCGTGCCGTCCCAATGCACCTTGCCGTTCGGATGCATCATGTAGGCACCGGTCTTGAGCGGTATGGCTTTCTCAGGCTCGAAGGTTTCGCCCGTGCCGGTGTACCAGGTGCCCGAGAGCACCACGACGTGCCGGTCCTCCGGATGCTTGTGCGGCTTGCTCATGATGCCCGGCGGCCATTTGATCCGCAGCACATAGATGCCGGGCTGCGACGGATTGCCGAACAGCGTCGCCACCTCGACGCCGACCCCGAACGGATTCTTGTACTGCTCCTCGCCCTGCCTGATTCGAATGAAGCCGTCGCCGTCCGTCTCGGCCTTCGCCGCCGGATGTTGAAGCATCATCGCCACGGCGGCGCATCCAGCAATCGTCAAAACAGTTTTGAGTTTATGCACGGTGGTTTTCTCCCTTGCTTTTGTTGTTGTGACGGGAAGCTAACGCGGCCGCGCGGAAGGGGCAATCGATCTCACGTCCCGGTTCGCCAGACGAGCCGGGACGTTGCAGCGATCAGGCCGGATCGCGACGCGCCCGCGGTTCGACGATCGCGAACATCCGCTCGAAGTTGTCCATGAGTCCCATCAATTCATCGAAACGGGATGCTTCTCCGGTGGTGCGCACTTTTCCGGTTTGCATCGCCTGCGCCATGGTTGACGTTTGCAGGATCAATTCGTTGAACGTGTTGCGGTCGAGCGTCAGCATCGCGTCCGCGTGGGTGGCGTGAGCGCCCGCGACATGCGTGAGCGCGCAATTTTCCAGATTGAGCACGAAGCGGTCGCCTGAGTCGGTGAACTCCCAGTTCAGGACGATGGTCTTGCCTTCGGCTTTGGGGCCGTTGAGGCGGACGCCGAGATATTCGAACAACTGGCTGGTGTGCAGCGCGCGGACCGTATCGTTCGAGATCGGACTGCGGTTTGGAACTTTCGGCATTCCATGACGCAGCTCCTGTGCGCCGAACAGATACGCATTGCGCCACGTCGCGCTTTCGCTGGCGTAACCAAGCTGTTCGTAAGTGTCGGCCAGTAGCAGCCGCGCCGGCTCATTGTCAGGTTCGGCGAACACCACGTGATTGAGCACCTCGGCGACGATCCTGAACTCTCCAGCGGCAAAATCATCTTGTGCCTTTGCCAGCACGCGCTCGACGCCGCCCATATAGGCGACGAGTTTTTGTCCGAGTGCGACCGGCGGCAGAGGATCGAGATGGGCCGGGTTGGAGTCGTACCAGCCGAGCGTGCGCTGATAGATCGCTTTCACGTTATGACGGATGTGGCCGTAATAGCCGCGCGTGTGCCATGCGCCCTCAAGACTCTTTGGAACTTGGATCGTTTCGGCAATTTCGGATGCAGTCATGCCGTGATTGATCATACGCAGGGTCTGGTCATGGGCGAATTTATAGAGGTCGCGCTGTTGTTTCAGGTGAGTCTGGACGCGCGCTTTCCCCCACACCGGCCAATGATGTTGCCCGACGAGAATCTCGGCGTCATCGCCCCACATCTGCAGTGCTTCACTCAGGTAGCCGGACCATGCGAGAGCGTTGCGAACTTCCGATCCGCGGAAGGGAAGCAGGTTGTGAAAGTTATGCGTGGCGTTCTCCGCCATGTTGAGCACTTTCAACTGCGGCAGATAGAAATGAAACTCGGCAGGCGCCTCGCTTTCCGGCGCCATCTGGAACACGAACTCAAGGCCGTCAATAATCCTCGTGTCGCCGGTCGCCATCACGAGATCGGTCGGGGCGACCAGCGCGACCGTTCCGGCCGCCATCGACTTGCCGAGACCGCAATCGACCTGACCGCGCGCGCCGCGCGGGATGAAAGGGCCGAACTGGTATTGCGCGCGCCGCAGCATCGCATTTCCGGCGATCACGTTTTCCGAGACGGCAAATTCCATGAAGAAATTCGGCGCGATGATCGGCACGCGGCCGCTGCTGATGTCGTCGTCGCCGAGTACACCGCGTGCGCCGCCCCAGTGATCGGTGTGCGTATGGGTATAGATCACCGCCGTCACCGGCTTGCGTCCGCGGTGCTTGAAATAGAGTTCAAGCCCGGCGCGGGCGCCTTCAGTCGACGTCAGGGTATCGACGACGATGATGCCGGTGTCGCCCTCGATCAGCGTCATGTTGGCGATGTCGAGGCCACGCACCTGATAGACACGATCACTGACCTGAAACAGTCCGTGATTCATGTTGAGCTGCGACTGCCGCCACAGGCTCGGGTTGACGGTTGCAGGCGCTGCATCGGATGAAAGAAAGCCATAAGGCTTCAGAGTCCAGACCACGCGCCCCTGTGCGTTGGTGACGGTGGCGTCCGGCAGGGTATCGATGAACCCGCGGCTCGCGTCCTCGTAATCCTGACGGTCTTCGAAGGGGAGTGCGGCCAGCATCGCTGCATTGGATGCCGCGACGGCGGGGTGGGCGTCCTTCGGCAGTTTTCGCGGATCGGCCTGTGTGTCGCTCATGGCGCTTCCCTCATATTTTTATTGTTCTGACACTGTTGATCGGTCCGATCACCACGGCAAGCCGCAGAGGTCGATCTCGCCGTCGCGGGGGCCGTAGCGTGTGTCGAACACATAGGGCGACATGGCCTCGAACCGGACTCGCTCGCCTTTCTGCTCGACATACAATTCACCGCCAAAAGCGTGCCAGCCGCGTGATTCATAAAACGCAAAATTATGCGGCTCGCAGACCAGCAAGATGAAATCGGTTGCCCGCTCGTCGCGAATGGTCTGAATGGCTGCCGTCAGGGCGACGCCTGCATACCCCCGGCGGCGGAAGTCCGGGTGCGTGGCAACGCCGCCGATCCCGCCGATCTTAACCTTCCGGCCTTTCCAGGTGCCGACCCGGTGATAGATACCGACATGGCAGACGAGGCCATGGTCGGGATCCTCGATCATGACCCGCAGATCGGGATTGGCCCACGCAATCGGCCCGCCCGGCGGCCAGATGGAGGTCAGGAGAGGTTTTGCCAGGGACCAGCCTGCGTCGCCGGTCCGGATCTCGATTTCGATGCTCATGGGCGGCTTAACCTCTTTGCGGAGCAGGATTGCGTCAGACCGGATGGTGAAATGCCGATTCCGATGCGATTATATGCGTCATATCAGGAGAATTTTTCACAATGCAGGCGGCCCAGCTCAGTTCTTACCAGAAGTGGTCGATTTTGATCGGCGCGTCCGTCATGTTGAGCCTGTCGATGGGTATGCGGCAGAGCTTCGGGCTTTTCCAGCCCTCGATCCTGCATGATACCCAGATCACCAGCGCCGATTTCTCGCTGGCCACTGCGATCCAGAACATCGTCTGGGGCATCACTCAGCCCTTCGTCGGCATGTTCGCCGACCGCTACGGCTCGCGTTACGTGATGCTCGCCGGCGTGCTGGTCTACATTCTCGGCCTTGTCACCATGATCTTCTCGACCACGGCGCTGGCCTTCACTTTTGGAGCGGGCATCTGCGTCGGCATCGCGCTGTCCTGCACCGCATCGAGCATGAGCATGACGGTTTCAGCGCGTGCGGTGTCTGCGGCCAAGCGCAGCGTCACCATGGGTGCGATTTCCGCCGCCGGGTCGATTGGTCTCGTCATCGCGTCGCCGCTGGCGCAGACCTTGATTTCGACGTCGGGCTGGCAGATCGCGCTGGTCGGCTTCATCGGTCTGGCCTGCGTCATGCTTCCGTCAGCGTTTAGCGCGGGCAAGGCCGACAAGATCGAGATCGACAAGGCGGATGACGTGAACCAGTCGCTCGGCGCGGTGGTTCAATCGGCGCTTGGACATTCCGGTTACGTCATCATGGCGCTCGCGTTTTTCGTTTGCGGGCTGCAGCTTGTCTTCATCACGACACATCTGCCGAACTATCTTGCGATCTGCGGTCTCGATCCGTCGCTCGGCGCACAGGCGCTTGCGCTGATCGGGCTGTTCAACGTGTTCGGATCCTATGCCTTCGGCTGGCTCGGCGGACGTTACCCCAAGCAACTGCTGCTCGGTGGCATCTACATTGTGCGCTCGCTGGCGATTGCGGTGTATTTTGTGTTGCCGGCGACGCCAGCCTCGACGCTGGTGTTCGCGGCCGTGATGGGATCGCTCTGGCTTGGCGTCATTCCGCTGGTGAACGGTCTGGTCGCGCAACTGTTCGGGCTGCGTTACATGGCGACCCTGACCGGCATCGCGTTCCTCAGCCATCAGGTCGGATCGTTTATCGGAGCATGGGGCAGCGGGCTGATTTTCGATCACCTCGGCAGCTATGATCTGGCCTGGAAGGGGGCGGTCATTATCGGATTGATCGCGGGGTCGTTCCAGATGCTGATGAATGTGCGACCGCCCAAGCCCAAGGAAGAACTGTCCGGCGCGCTGCCCAACGCGGCTTAGAACCGCAGGCGAACAAAGACTGTCCCAAAAGGCTGTCCTAATAGGGGCAGCCTTTTAGGTATCAGGCCAAGGTACAAGCCCCGGACGAAACAGGGCCATTCCGCGCGGCATATCTGTTTCCCTCTCCGGGAAACCTTCTATAGTGCGCCGCGTTGACACCTCGTCACCCACAATTTCCGGAAGTAGACCCATGACCTTCACGCTCCCGAATTTGCCTTATGCCCACGACGCGCTCCAGCCTTACATGTCGAAGGAGACGCTCGAGTATCACCACGACAAGCATCACCAAGCTTACGTGACCAACGGCAACAATCTGCTGAAAGGCACCGAGTTCGAGGGCAAGTCCCTTGAAGACATCGTAAAGGGCTCGTTCGGCAAAAACGCACCGCTCTTCAACAATGCCGGTCAGCACTACAACCATCTGCATTTCTGGAACTGGATGAAGCCCAACGGCGGCGGCGACAAGCTCCCCGGCAAGCTCGCCAAGAAGATCGACGAGGATCTCGGAGGTCTCGAAAAGTTCAAGACCGATTTCGCAGCGGCAGGCGTCGGCCAGTTCGGCTCGGGCTGGGCCTGGTTGTCCGTCAAGAACGGCAAGCTCGAAATCTCCAAGACGGCGAACGGCGAAAGCCCGCTGGTTCATGGCGCAACGCCGATCCTCGGCGTCGATGTGTGGGAGCACTCCTACTACATCGACTACCGCAATCGCCGCCCGGACTATCTGAAGGCGTTCGTCGACCACCTGGTGAATTGGGAATACGTGGAGTCCCTGTTCGCCAAAGCGGTGTAACCACTGCACTCAACCGAGGGGGCCGCACATGCGGCCCTCTTTTTTGAAACGGCTTCAGATGAAATTCTCATGAACTATCTTCTGGTCTTCGCTGGCGGCGGTCTGGGTGCCACGCTTCGGCATACGATCAATGTGTTTTCCGCCCGCACGCTCGGCGTGGCTTTCCCCTACAGCACGTTTTTCATCAACGTCACCGGATCGCTGG
This sequence comes from Sediminibacterium ginsengisoli, assembly GCA_943368635.1. Classification (GTDB taxonomy): domain Bacteria; phylum Pseudomonadota; class Alphaproteobacteria; order Rhizobiales; family Xanthobacteraceae; genus Afipia. Next base: position 6,083 of record CALRLJ020000004.1, read on the forward strand.
TGATGGGACTCATTGCCGGATACCTCGCCTTCAAGGGTGAAGCGTCGCAGCCCTGGCGGCTGTTCTTGATGACCGGCGTTCTCGGCGGCTACACCACGTTCTCCGCATTCTCGCTCGATACGATCATGCTGTACGAGCGCGGCGAACTCGCGCTTGCTTCGCTTTATGTTGTGGGGTCGGTTCTGCTGGCGATTGCCGGACTGGTTGCAGGTCTGGCGCTGATGCGGCACTTCGCCTGAGAGCAAGAGTCAATTTGTCCGATTCACCGTTGAAAACCGAACCCGCCGATAACGGGGAGGGTGCCGAGACCGGCCCGCGCCGCAAGCGCAAGCCATTCGGCTGGTCGACCTTCATCATCGCAGCGCTGGTTGCTATCAGCGCCGCTCTGGTGTGGCGGCGCGACGGGATCGATGGCGTCTGGACCATTCTCTTTCACGACATCTCGTTGTTCGGCGAGATCATGCCGCGCGTGCTCGCAGGTTGCCTGCTCGGCGGATTGATCGCGGCGGTGCTGCCGCACGACAAGGTCTCGAAATCGCTCGGGCCGGAATCCGGACTGAAAGGTCTGCTGATCGGCACGGCATTCGGCGCGATCCTGCCGGGCGGACCGTTCACCGCCTATCCGGTTGCCAGCGCGCTGCTTGCGGTCGGCGCGGATTTCGGTGCCACCATTGCCCTGGTGGTGAGCTGGACGCTGATCGGCTACGGCCGCGCGGTGGCGTGGGAAATGCCGATCATGGGCGCGGATTTCACGCTCTGGCGCATTGTGATTTCACTGCCGATGCCAATTCTGGCCGGCGCGCTCGGGCGCTTCGTCTACGTCCGGGTCCGCCACAGGTTCGACCTGTGACCGCGCTCATTATCGACATTCTGCTGTGGGGCTCGCTGATCGGGGTGGGCGTCATTGCATGGCGGCAGGACAAGGCCGTGCTGGCCGTGGCGCTGCGCAAAGGCGGCATGGATTTCGTCAACATCGTGCCGCGCATCGCACTCGGCGTGATCGGGTCGGGCTTTATTGCCGCGATCATTCCTTCGGAGGTAATTGTCGGCGGGCTGGGGCCGGATACCGGCTGGCTCGGGGTTGCAACGGCGGTCGTTGCCGGTGCCGCGACGCCCGGCGGGCCGGTGATCGGCTTTTCCATCGGGGCGGTGGCACTCAAGAGCGGCGGCGGAGCGCCCCAGGTGGTCGCCTACGTCGTGGCCTGGGCCTTGTTCGCGTTCCAGCGGCTGATCCTGTGGGAAATCCCCTTCATGCCGGCCCGGTTCGTCTGGTTCCGGGCTCTGGTTTCGATCCCGTTCCCGTTTTTGGCTGCGGCCATCGTCATGGTGATCGGGAAACCATAGGTTCCGGACGCCTTGTGGAACCGTGGACGCGGGTTATGTTATAATATAACATATTGCTGAGTTGAGGGGTTCCCGGACCGCTCGACCTCACCGGTTTTGGAAAGCTGACCATGGCCCCTGCGCACGGGCATACCCACGATCACGGCCACTCCCCCGATCATTCGCACGATCATTCTCATGGCCCTCACTCGCACAGCCATGGCCCTGCATCGCCCCATCCGGCGCAGCCGGTTCATTGGTCGATCCTGCGGATGACGCTGGCAGCGCGGCTGGCGGCGGCTGTGGGGATCAGCGCGGTGCTCTGGGCCGTTGTGCTTACGGCGATGAGGTGAGCATGTCGGCGCAACTCAAATTCCGCGATGTCACACTCGGCTATGACCGTCATCCCGCCGTGCATCACCTGAGTGGTGAGGTGGCCAGCGGCGCGCTGGTGGCGGTGGTTGGTCCCAACGGTGCAGGCAAGTCCACGCTGTTTCGCGGCATTGTCGGCATCCTCAAGCCGCTGGCGGGCGTGATCGGATTGGGCGATCTCAACGCGCGCGACATCGCCTATCTGCCGCAGACCGCCGACATCGATCGCAGCTTTCCGATCTCCGTCTACGATTTCGTCGGTACGGGTCTTTGGCGCCGCAGAGGCATTTTTGGCGGACTCGGCAAGAACGAGCAGACGCGAATTTCCGAGGCGCTGGCTGCTGTCGGCTTAAGCGGTTTTGAAAACCGTCCCATCGGCACGCTGTCCGGCGGGCAGATGCAGCGCATGCTGTTTGCCCGCGTGTTGTTGCAGGACGCGCGCATGATCGTGCTGGACGAGCCTTTCAATGCCATCGATGCCAAGACGTCCGCCGATCTGATCGTGCTGGTGCGGCGCTGGCACACGGAAAAGCGCACCGTGTTGGCGGCGTTGCATGACATGGAACTGGTGCGCGCGAATTTCCCCGAGACGCTGCTGCTGGCGCGCTCAAAGGTGGCATGGGGCAAGACGTCAGAGGTGCTGACGCAGGAAAATCTGCTCGCGGCGCGGCACATGTGCGAGGCCTTCGACGACGGGGCTGCGCCGTGCATCGACACCCCGTCGCAGGCGGCGTGATCTCATGATTTACGATGCGTTGATCGCGCCTTTCACCGAGTTCGAATTCATGCGCCGCGCGCTGGCCGGCGTGATCGCGCTGGCATTGGGCGGCGCACCGATCGGTGTTTTTTTGATGCTGCGGCGGATGAGTCTGGTGGGCGACGCCATGGCGCATGCGATCCTGCCGGGCGCTGCAATCGGCTTTCTGCTGTCAGGCCTCAACCTGTTCGCGATGACATTCGGTGGACTGGTCGCTGGCTTCACGGTCGCGATTTTGTCGGGACTGGTCGCGCGCGCCACTGAACTGAAGGAAGACGCCTCATTAGCGGCATTCTATCTGGTGTCGCTCGCGCTCGGTGTCGCGATTGTCTCGATCAAGGGCACCAACATCGACCTGCTGCATGTTCTGTTCGGCAACATTCTGGCGATGGACGATCAGACCCTGCTGGTGATTGCGTTCAACGCCACCATCACGCTTCTTGTTCTGGCGGTGATCTATCGGCCGCTGGTGATCGAATGCGTCGATCCGGTTTTCCTGCGCACCGTGAGCCGCGCAGGCGCGCCCGCGCATCTGGCGTTTCTGGCGCTCGTCGTCATCAATTTGGTCAACGGCTTTCACGCACTCGGGACATTGCTGGCGGTGGGATTGATGATCCTGCCCGCAGGCATCGCGCGGTTCTGGTCGCGTGATATTACGGGCATGATCGGCATTGCGGTGGCAAGTGCGGCGCTCTCGGGCTTTGCAGGCTTGCTGCTGTCGTTTCACACCAAGGTGCCATCCGGGCCGGCGATCATTCTGGTCTGCGCAGTGCTGTATGTGATCTCGGTGCTGTTTGGCAGCGTCAGCGGACTGGTGCGTCAGCTGTTTCCGGGCCGTCATCTCGAAGCGTGAGGAGCTGTCATGCTTCGATTTATAGGTATCATCATCGCGGCGCTGGCTCTGGCCGTGGTTCCCGTCTCCGCACAACAGGCGACCGGCGGACCTCTCAAAGTGGTTGCGACATTCTCGATCCTCGGTGACCTTGCAAAGAACGTCGGTGGTGATCGGGTTGGCGTTACGACACTGGTTGGTCCCAACAGCGACACTCACGTCTATACGCCGACGCCATCCGACGCGAAAAAGATCACCGATGCAAAGCTCGTGATCGTCAACGGGCTTGGCCTCGAAGGCTGGCTGCCGCGCCTGATCAAGTCGTCGGGCGGCAAGGCCGCCACCGTTGTTGCAACCAAAGGCATTGCCGCGCGCAAGGTTGAGGACAATCACGGGCACGACCATGGCGACGCCGATCCGCATGCGTGGCAATCGGTTCTTAATGCGAAGATCTATGCCACGAATATTCGCGATGCGCTGATCGCGGCAGATCCGGCTGGCGCGGAGACCTATAAGGCCAATGCCGCCTCGTACCTCGCAAAGCTCGATGCGCTGGACCGCGAGATTCGTGAGGCGGTGGCGAAAATTCCGCCCCAGCGCCGCAGCGTGATTTCGACCCACAATGCCTTCGGCTATTTCGCAGCCGCCTACGGGATCGAATTCATTGCGCCGCAGGGTGTTTCGACCGAATCCGAGCCCAGCGCCCGCGATATTGCTGCAATCATCACGCAGATCAGAAAGCGGAAAATTCCGGCTGTTTTTCTTGAAAATGTCAGCGATCCACGGCTGATGCGGCGGATCGCCGCCGAGACCGGGGCAAATATCGGCGGAACGCTCTATTCGGACAGTTTGACCGACGAAAAGGGGCCGGCACCCACTTACATTGATATGGTCCGGCACAATATAAAGGCCCTGACGAGCGCGCTTTCGAGCTAGGGCAGGGGCCACCCCGCCGCCGGGCGCGTCATTGATCGCCTGGAGATTTCATGTCTGAAGCTGCTGCCACCAAAATCCCCGTGACCGTTTTGACCGGCTACCTCGGAGCCGGGAAAACCACGTTGCTGAACCGCATCCTGTCCGAGAACCACGGCAAGAAATACGCCGTGATCGTCAACGAATTTGGCGAGATCGGTATCGACAACGATCTGATTATCGGCGCGGACGAAGAAGTGTTTGAAATGAACAACGGCTGTGTCTGCTGCACGGTGCGCGGCGATCTCGTCCGCATTATCGACGGCCTGATGAAGCGCAAGGGCAAGTTCGACGCCATCATTTTGGAGACCACCGGGCTTGCCGATCCGGCGCCTGTGGCACAGACCTTCTTTGTCGACGAGGATGTGCGTGACAAGACCATGCTCGACGCGGTGGTGACGGTAGCCGATGCCAAGTGGTTGAGCGATCGGCTCAAGGACGCGCCCGAAGCCAAGAACCAGATCGCGTTCGCGGACGTCATCGTGCTGAACAAGACCGATCTGGTCACCAAGCCTGAACTGGCCGAGGTCGAGGCCCGCATCCGTGCCATCAACCCCTATGCGACGCTGCATCGGACCGAGCGTGCGCAAGTCAAACTGTCGGATGTGCTAGAGCGCGGTGCGTTCGATCTCGATCGTATTTTGGAACTTGAGCCGGAATTTCTCGACGATGGCGGTCACGACCATGGCCACGATCACGACCATCATGGCCATGACCATCATCACGATCACGGTCACTCACACGGCGGCATGAAGCACTATCACGACGAGGACATGCAGTCGCTGTCGCTGCGCACCGACAAGCCGGTCGATCCGACCAAGTTCATGCCGTGGTTGCAGGAACTGGTTGCCAAGGATGGCGAGAAGATTCTGCGCTCCAAGGGTATTCTCTCGTTCAAGGGCGACGATGATCGCTATGTGTTTCAGGGCGTCCACATGATGCTGGAAGGCGACCATCAACGGAAATGGAAGAAGGACGAGGCGCGCGAAAGCCGCCTTGTGTTCATCGGCCGCGAATTGCCGGAGCAGGCGATCCGCGATGGCTTCGCGAAAACCATTGCGTGATGAAAGATTTCAATCCGGCCCCGGAGACGGCCTCCATCGTCTCCGTCACTGATCGCGTCACGAATGTGAATCTCGATGCGCCTGCGACCGCCGTGCATTTTCTCGGCGACGTTGCGGTGCTCGTCGGTGCAGAAGAAAACGTCACGTTTGCGAAAAGCGACGGCGAGGCGAAGTCTGTCACCGTGCATGGTGGCGGCATTCTCTGTTCGGCGTCCGACGGCAAGCGCGTTGTCATGGGCGGCGATGACGGCAAGCTGGTGTCCGTCGATGCCAAGTCGAACATCGAGACGCTGGCGACCGATATCAAGCGGCGCTGGATCGACAATGTCGCGCTTCATTCCGATGGCGCAGTGGCGTGGTCCGCAGGCAAGACCGCCTACGTCCGCGCGCCCAAGGGCGATGAAAAAACACTCGACGTGCCATCCACCGTCGGCGGGCTGGCTTTTGCGCCGAAGGGCGTGCGGCTTGCGGTCGCGCATTACAACGGTGTGACGCTTTGGTTTCCGAACATGGGTGCGAAGCCCGAGTTTCTCGAATGGAAGGGCTCGCATCTCGGCGTCACCTTCAGCGCCGACAACAAATTCCTCGTTACATCGATGCATGAATCGGCCTTGCACGGCTGGCGGCTGGCGGACTCAAGGCACATGCGCATGACCGGCTATCCTGCCCGCGTGCGGTCGGTGTCGTGGAGCGTGGGCGGGAAATTTCTCGCGACCTCGGGTTCGGACAGCGTGATCCTGTGGCCGTTCTCGAGCAAGGACGGCCCGATGGGCAAGGAGCCGTTGATGCTGGCGCCGCTTCAGGCCAAGGCGACGGTGGTGGCGTGCAACCCGAAGGAAGATGTTTTCGCGGTGGGCTACAGCGACGGCACCGTTCTGATGGTGCGTATCGAGGACGGCGCGGAAATTCTGGTGCGCAGGAATGCCGGTGAGCCGGTGGCGGCGCTGGCCTGGAATGCGAAGGGATCGTTGTTGGCCTTCGCGGCGGAAGACGGCGACGCTGGACTGCTTACCCTGTAGTGAGTAAGCAGGCTGCATGCGCTTCCTGACGACTTTCCAGCTTTATGACTTCCTCGACACCCTCGTCAGCCTGACGGCGGCGTTCGTTCTCGGCACTTTGATCGGGGCCGAGCGCCAGTATCGCCTGCGCACGGCGGGGCTCCGAACCAACGTGCTGGTGGCGGTTGCAGCCGCGGCCTTCGTCGATCTGGCGATGCAACTTGCCGATGCCGATGGGGCGGTTCGCGTGATTGCTTACGTGGTGTCAGGAATCGGTTTCCTTGGCGCCGGCGTGATCATGAAGGAAGGCATGAATGTCCGCGGCCTGAATACCGCCGCGACATTATGGAGTTCAGCGGCGGTCGGCTGTTGCGCCGGAGCGGACATGCTGGCGCAGGCCGTCGCGCTGACGATGTTCGTGCTGGCAGGCAACACGCTGCTGCGGCCTCTGGTGAATGCGATTAACCGCAGGCCGCTGGATGAGCGGGCATCGGAGGCAACTTATGAGTTCATGCTGACGGTCGATGCGGCTTCGATGAGCGATATGCGCGAGCTCTTGGTCGCAAAACTCGAAGCATCTCAGTATCCGGTGAGCGACATCAATATTATTGATCGTGCCGATGACGTCGTGGAGATCGTTGCCACGCTGGTCAGCACCGCCGTAGATTCGAAGGAACTCGACGCGGTTGCGTCCGATCTGGCGCGACGGCCCGGTGTCCGTCATGCGACGTGGGACGTCAGCACCAAGGACTAGTTTTTCGCGTGCGCACGCAAGCGGTTCCTCAACATCTTTCACGATTCATTGAGTGCGACATCGCGCGCATCCGCGAATTCCGGAACCATCGCTCCGGCCATCCGTTGGCTTCATCCTATGGGTAGTCAACGGGTTAGAGATGACTCCAGATGACAGACAACGAGCCGATCGAACGGACCTGCTTTTGTCCGCGTTTCTGATTGCAGGCGGCCTGACGCTGTCCGGAATTTCGCTGATGCAGTTGGCGTCGCGCGACCAGATTCATTTCGCGCAGGCAACGCAGCCATTGGTGCCCTCGGCGCCAGCGGAATCAAAGCCCGGCGGCGCGCGGCCGACAACGCCCGCGCCCGAACCGGCGCGGCCTGATGCCGAGGCGCAGAAGGCCGGCGCAAAGCCGGCACTTCCGCCTGCGCCTGCGGAGAAGATGGGCGAGCCGATCAGGAAATAGAAATAAAAAGGCCAGACGGATGTCTGGCCTTTTTGCATTTGCTGCTGATCCCGATCACCGCACCAAAACGTTTTTGAACTGCCATGGATCGCTGGTGTCGATGTCCTCCGGGAACAGTCCCGGACGATCGGTCAACGGTGTCCAGTCGGTGTAGTAGCCCTTCACCGGCCCGAGATACGGCAGCTGGATTTCGAGCAGGCGATCGAAATCCATCTCGTCGGCTTCGACGATGCCTTCCTTCGGGTTTTCCAGAGCCCACACCATGCCGCCGAGGACGGCGGAGGTTACCTGCAGGCCGGTGGCGTTCTGATAGGGCGCGAGTTTCCGTGTTTCCTCGATGGAAAGCTGCGAGCCGTACCAATAGGCATTGTTGTCGTGGCCGAACAGCAGCACGCCGAGTTCGTCGATGCCGTCGACAATCTCGTTCTCATCGAGGATGTGATGCTTCTCCTGCGCCTTGGCGGCGCGGCCGAACATTTCGTGCAGCGAGAGCACTGCATCATCCGCGGGGTGATAGGCATAGTGGCACGTCGGCCGGTAGATGACCTTGCCCGATGCGTCGCGCACCGTGAAATAGTCGGAAATCGAGATCGACTCGTTGTGGGTGACGAGGAAGCCGTATTGCGCGCCGCGGGTCGGGCACCAGGTGCGCACGCGCGTGTCGGCGCCGGGCTGCATCAGATAGATCGCAGCACCGCAGCCGGCTTCGTGGGTGTGTGCGTTTCCGGGCATCCACTTTTCATGGGTGCCCCAGCCGAGTTCGGACGGCTGCACGCCCTCCGACAGGAAGCCTTCCACCGACCAGGTGTTGACGAAGACGTCCGGCTCTTTCGGATTCTTCGAGCGCTGGGTGTCGCGTTCGGCGATGTGGATGCCCTTGATGCCGGCCTGGCGCATCAGGTCCGCCCATTCCCCCTTGGTCTTCGGCTTCGGGGCATTGAGCTTGAGGTCGGTGGCCACATTTAGCAGCGCCTGCTTGACGAAGAACGAGACCATGCCGGGGTTGGCGCCACAGCAGGAGACGGCCGTCGTCGAGCCTGCGGGACGGGCCTTCTTTGCCGCCAGCGTGTTCTCGCGCAGGGCGTAGTTGGAGCGCGCTTCCGGACCCTTCGACGCGTCGAAATAGAAGCCGAGCCAGGGCTCATTGACCGTGTCGATATAGAGTGCGCCGAGTTCGTTGCAGAGCTCCATGATGTCGGTGGAGCCGGTATCGACCGAAAGATTGACGCAGAACCCCTGGCCGCCGCCTTCGGTGAGCAGCGGAGTCAGCAGTTCGCGGTAATTCTCCTTGGTCAGGCCCTGCTGGATGAAGCGCACATTGTGCTTTTCGCAATGTGCCTTGCGGCCTTCGTCCTTGGGATCGATCACCGTGATGCGCGACTTGTCGTAATCGAGATGCCGCTCGATCATCGGCAGCGTGCCTTTGCCGATCGAGCCGAAGCCGACCATGACGATCGGGCCGGTGATGCGTGCAAAAATGGGAGATGTGCTCAAAATCAAAACTCCAGATCACAGGGAAATGCTGCCGCAAAGACCTACGGCAACTCAGGCGTGGCGGCAACGATGCTTTGCCGCCGGGTCTTCATAAAGGTGTCGTATAGCGCGGTGTTATCGGGGCTGATTCACCTTAAGCACGGTCAGGGAGCGCCAGCGCCCGCCGGGGGTCTGGAACTCGATGGTTTGTCCAACCGACAGGCCAATCAGGGCCGCGCCAATCGGCGTCAGAATCGAGATTTTCCCGGAGTCGACATCGGCGGACTCGGGATAGACCAACGCGATAGATCGCTCCTGCAGGCTGATGTCGTCGCGAAAGGTGACTTCCGAATCCATCGTGACAAGGCCGGGCAGCAGCCTGGCGTCGGGCAGGATTTCGGCGCGGTCGATTTCACGTGCGAGGAAATCGGTGGTCTGCGGATACTTGTCCGACGCGGCTTCAGCGATATTGCGCAGGCGATCGGCATCGCATGTGCGCAGGGAAATGGGCGGCAGCGCGGGCTGCAGATAGGTAGCCATGATGATCTCCATCGTTTCGGCTTGTGATTCACAACGCAACGCGCCCGCGCGCAGCGCCGGGCTCGTTCAGAAACTGATTTGTGGTGTGAGAGAAGCTCAACATCCCGGTACGGCGCGCACGCGCAGCCGCCCGGGCTACCTTCCAGTTTGGAGGCGGCCTGCGCGATTCAACAAGCGGTTGTTGCGTACGTTCGACATGACCCATCTAAGCTAGGACACGCGGCCGGAAAGTCAACCGGACAACGGCGGATTGGGGGCTGCGGCAATCACATGACGCGGTTGGGCAGCCAGGTCGCGAGGCCGGGGAACATGCTGATGAGGATGATCGCCAACACCATCAGCAGCATGAAGGGGAACGCTCCCTTCAAGATGGTCGGCAGCCGGACGTCGGGAACAATGCCGTTGATCACGAACAGGTTGAGGCCGACCGGCGGCGTGATCAGTCCAAGCTCCATGTTGATGGTGAGAATGACGCCGAACCACACCGGATCGAAGCCGGCGTTGTGAATGATCGGCGCAAGGATCGGCGTCGCCATCAGGATGATCGCCGCCGGCGGCAGGAAGCAGCCGGCCACCAGCAGCAGGACATTGATGTAGAACATCAGCAGCCAGCGGTTGATGTCCATGCTCGCGATCCATTCCGCGACGGATTGCGTCACGTAAAGGCTCGACATCATGTAGCCGAACAGAATCGATGTGCCGATGATGAACAGAAGCATGCCGGATTCGCGCATGCCGTCGCGCAGGATTTGCCAGACCTGCGTCGGACGCCACATCCGGTAAATCGCCATCACCATGAGGATGCACAGGACCGCGCCGACGCCAGCGGCTTCGGATGGCGTGGCGATGCCGCCGTAGAGCGAATAGATCACGCCGACAATCACCGCGATGAGCGGCAGCAGCTTCGGCATCAGCTCGAGCTTTTCCTTGAGCGAATAGATGCGGTCGTGATCGATCAGCCGCGTGCCGCGCTTCCAGCTCAGGAAGATCGCCCATGCGATGAAAAGCGATGTGAGCAGCAGCCCCGGAATGATGCCGGCGATGAACAGCCGGCCGATCGAGGTCTCGGACGCAATTCCGTACAGGATCATGGTGAGGCTGGGCGGGATCAGGATGCCGAGCGTGCCACCGGCCGCAATCGCGCCGGTTGCGAGATCGGCGTCGTAGCCGCGTCGCCGCATTTCAGGAATGCCCATCTTGCCGATCGCGGCGCAGGTCGCGGGGGACGAGCCGGTCAATGCGGCGAAGATCGCACAGGCGCCGAGATTGGACGCGACGAGCGAGCCGGGGACTTTATGCGTCCAGCGCGACAGCGCCTCGTAGAGATCGCTGCCGGCGCGCGATGACGCGATCGCCGCTCCCATGATGATGAACATCGGGATCGAGACGAGCGTGAAATCGTTGAGGCCCGCGAACAGGGTTTCGGTCAGGAAGTTGATGCTGCGCATGCCATCGAAGATGATCATGAAGCTCAACGCGACCGCGCCGATTCCGAAAGCGATGGGGATGCCCGTGGCAAGCACGCAAAAGGTGATCGCGCAGATCAGCAAACCGATGACGAGAGGGCTCACAGCCGATCCTCGGGTTTGAGGTTGAACGGCATCGCGCGGCCGGTGGCGAGCGCCAGAATATCGGCGATATATTGAAGACAGAGCAACGCCATGCCGATGGGAATCGGCAGATACGCGATCCAGAGCGGTGCCCGCCAGATCGAGCTGGTGTGCTTGTCGGTGGTCCAGGCCTCGTACCACCAGTCGATGCTGTTGACGAACAGCACCAGGCAAAATGCCAACGCAATGAATGACGCGATGTAAGCGAAAACCATCCGCCAGCGCTGCGACAGCACGAGCGGCAGCAGATCGACGTTGACGTGGCCGTGGGTCATCAGGATGTAGGGCGCACCGATGAATGTCGCGGCGATCAGCGCAAAAGTGACGAATTCGGTTTGCCAGATCGAGGATTCGCCAAGCACCGACCTTACGAAGATCATCTGGCAGACCACGAGCGCGGAAATCAGGATCAGCAGGGTCGAGATGACCCCGCTGATCTGAGACAGCCGCCGGACGCTGTTAAGAAAAAGCTCCACGGTCGCTTACTTGACGGCGAGTGCTTCGTCGATGAGCTTCTTCCCGCCGGGCACCTTGTCGCTGAAGGTCTTGAACGACGTGGTGGCGGCGATCTTGCGCCACTTGTCCGCCTGCTCCGCGGTCATGGTCACGACCTGGACATTGGCCTTCTTGAAGGCGTCGATCATCTTCTCGTCGAGCTTCTTCGACTCTCCGGCGAAATAGTCTTCTGCCTTCTTGGCGGCGGCCATAACCGCCTTCTTCTGGGCGTCGTTCAGCTTGTCGAACGATGCCTTCGACATCAGGAGCGGCTCGTACATGAACCACAGGGCATTGTCGCCGGGTGCGGTTACGCACTTGAGCTGTTCATACAGGCGGAAGGACGCGAAGCTTCCCGTGGATGTATCGGTGCCGTTGGCAACGCCGGTTTGCAGCGCGTTGTAAACTTCGTTGGACGGAATCGAGACGATCGAGGCTCCCGCACCCGCCCACATTTCGGAGAACGTCGCGCCTGCGGACCGGACCTTCAGCCCCTTGGCGTCATCGGGTTCGAGGATGCACTTGTCCTTGCCGCCGAAGGCGCCGGCAAGCCAGGCGTCGGCGAGCACGACGACGCCGGCTTTGTTGATAACTTCCTTGATGTCTTTCATGAACTGCGACTTGTTGATGCGCAGCGCGTGGTCATGGTTCTTGACCAGCCCCGGCATCAGCGTCGCGCCGAACTGGGGTTCCGATCCCGACGCGTAGTCCAGCGGGAAGGACGAAATGTCGATCTGGCCGCGCTGCATCGCGCGCCATTGTTCCGCAGCCTTCACCAGGCTCGCGCCCGGAAATACCTTGATTTCGAGACCGACATTGGCGGCGTTAACTTCGCGCGCCAGGATTTGAACCATTTCGTCGCGGGCGTCGCCCTTTCCGCCGGGGAACTGGTGCGAAGCCTTGAGCTGCACCTGGGCGGAAGCGACGGTGGATGAAGCAATAAGCGCAAATGCGGCGGCGAGCGCCGGAAGGGTCTTGGTCATGTTCTCTCCCTCTAGTGTGCCGTGTCTTAAGGCCGGACAGCGATGGGCCGTCCGGCCTCAGCCGACTTGCGGGGGAGTATGAAACGTCTCGGGACAGCTCACAAGCTCTGGTATCCCAGACAATGGTCGCAAAGTGCCGTAGCCGATATGAGGGGCTGAACGGTATCGGGCTGCGCTTCTTTATGAATTGCGGCGTTTGGCCGTAACTTCGATCTCGACCTTCATCTCGGGTTTGTAGAGGGCGGAGACCGCAACGATCGTCGCGGCTGGCCGGACGTCGCCGAGGGTTTCTCCGCACACAGCGAACACCGCATCGAAGTCCTTCGCGTCGGTGACGTAATAGGTGGCGCGAACGAGATCGGCCATCTCGAACCCGCCTTCCTTCAAGGCGATGCCGATGGTCTTGAAGCAGTTACGCGTCTGTTCGGACACGTCTTCGGGAAGGACTTTCGTCACGGGATCGTAGCCCGTGGTCCCGGCGACGAAACAGAGATCGCCATCGACAACGGCGCGGCTGTAGCCGGCGATCTTCTCGAAGGGCGATCCGGATGAAATCAGGCGGCGGGACATCGGTCTTTCCTTATGAAAACGGCATTGCGTGGCTGACACCTTGAAAGGTCAGGTCACGCAATGCCGTGTCTTGGCGCTCAAATCAAGCAGCGAGAGAGGGTTCGAATCCGCCGGTCAGATCCACCGCCTGCACGGCTTACTTGCGCCGCAGCGTTCTCGTGGAGACGCGGATCGCACTCAGAACCGGACGCCGCGTCGGCGAACGCCACCAGCGCTGGAACAGGTCGGTCGCAAGCTGGAAAGCAAAAATGAGCATCAGCGTGGTCCTCAGTCGTGACGGTTCGTTCATGGCGTGACCGATCACGCCGCGCGAAGCACAAGCCGGCGGGCTTTTCCGTCCGCCTTGGCCCGAGGGTGCCGTGCCTTCATGCCGGTGGCGACGATCATGCCCCAGGCCTCGTTCAGCGCGCCCTCGCGCAGCTCCACGGCCAGCAGCCGCTCACGCTCGAACGGGCCGGGCAGCGCCAGTTCGCCGGTCTTGGCGGCCGAGAAGCCGAAGCGGGCATAGTAGGCGGCATCGCCGCGCAGGATGACCGCGCCGTGGCCGCGCGCCTTCGCCGCGGCCAAAGCCTGCTCCATCAGCGCCGCGCCGACGCCGAGCTTGCGGCATGTGGCATCGACCGCCAGCGGGCCGAGCACCAGCGCCGGGACTCCCCCGGCGCTGACGTGCCACAACCGCACGGTGCCGACCACGCGGCCCTCATGCACCGCCGTGAAGGCGAGGCCTTCGGCGGGGGCACGTCCGTCGCGCAGGCGCTGACAGGTGCGCGCATGACGGCCTTGGCCGAAGCTCGCATCCAGCAGCGCTTCACGCGCAACAACGTCCGAGGCACGCTCCGCACGGATCGCGAACGGAGCGGTTTCGGTGGTGAGGGCAGTGGTCTTTTTCCAAACAGCAGTCATGACACGTCAGTCCCCACTCCAAACGGACGTAAGTCCGCCGAGTGTTGTCAGCAAATCGCAATGTGACGGGATGGGAGCCGGCGGACCGGCTCCCGGTTATTCAGGCCTCTAACAGGCCGTGACCTCAGATGTGGTAGGTCTTCAGCGGCGGGATGCCGTTGAAAGCCACCGACGAGTAGGTCGACGTATACGCGCCGGTGCCTTCGATCAGCAGCTTGTCGCCGATCTCGAGCGTGACGGGCAGCGGGTACGGCGTCTTCTCGTACAGTACGTCGGCCGAGTCGCAGGTCGGGCCGGCGAGGATGCACGGAGCCATCTCCGCACCGTCATGCGGCGTGCGGATCGCGTAGCGGATCGACTCGTCCATCGTCTCGGCGAGACCGCCGAACTTGCCGATGTCGAGATAGACCCAACGGTTCTCGTCGTCGTCGCTCTTCTTCGAGATCAAAACGACTTCAGTCTCGATGATGCCCGCGTTGCCGACCATGCCGCGGCCCGGCTCGATGATGGTTTCCGGGATCTGGTTGCCGAAGTGCTTGCGAAGCGCACGGAAGATCGACCGGCCGTAGGTCACGACCGGAGGAACGTCCTTGAGGTACTTCGTCGGGAATCCGCCGCCCATGTTAACCATGGACAGGTTGATCCCGCGCTCGGCGCAGTCACGGAACACGGTCGAGGCCATGGCCAGCGCGCGGTCCCATGCCTTCACCTTGCGCTGCTGCGAACCGACGTGGAACGAGATGCCCACCGGCTCCAGACCAAGACGCTTGGCGAGGTCGAGAACGTCGACAGCCATTTCCGGATCGCAACCGAACTTGCGCGACAGCGGCCACTCGGCGCCTGCGCAATCGTAAAGAATGCGGCAGAACACCTTCGCGCCGGGAGCAGCACGGGCGATCTTTTCGACTTCCGCAGAGCAGTCCACGGCAAAGAGGCGGATGCCGAGCGCAAAAGCGCGCGCGATATCGCGTTCCTTCTTGATCGTGTTGCCATAGGAGATGCGGTCCGGCGTTGCACCCGCAGCCAGCGCCATCTCGACTTCCGCGACAGTCGCGGTGTCGAAGCAGGAGCCCATCGAGGCCAGCAGCGACAGCACTTCAGGCGACGGGTTTGCCTTCACCGCGTAGAACACGCGTGAGTCGGGCAGGGCCTTCGCGAAGGTCTGGTAGTTGTCGCGCACGACTTCGAGGTCGACGACGAGACATGGCTCGGTGTCGAGGCCCTCGCTGCGGCGGTTGCGCAGGAATTCCTGGATACGATCGGTCATAGCACTCTCCCAAACGGCCCTGCGACGGACCGTCCAAAAAATGATGTCGGATATGAGCGCTCCGGCTCGCCGCACGATGGAGACGCGGCAAAGCCAAACACTCAGATCAAACTGTGCTGCCGTGGATTGGTTGGGAAAGCTCCCGCCCGCACACCTGGCAATGAAGGACAAGCCTCTTCGGTATTCGCGCTGGCTGGTGGAAAGCCAACAGAGACCAAAAAAGCCCGATCCGTCGTTGCTTTAAGTCGCGTCCCCCGTTGAGAGCGGGGTGCGCCGGTTCGCCTCCGGCTGCCAGTCACGGTTGCAAGGAGCAAAGTCGCCTTCAACGGCATCCCTGGAGAGAGATGCTGGCCTCTTAAGTCTCAATCGACCTAAGTGACCCTCGGCTTCTTCGTCCCTTGGCGGCTGTCCGGCCTCTTGTCCGGATACCTACCGACTGACACACGACCACAGGCACGTGCGAAATTGGGCAAGGCTCAAATATGAGTTTTGAGTCTGGGGTGCAAGTATTTTTTACGCCACGGGGCAACTTTCCCCATGACGTGATCGAAATGTCGCGCTGGAGGTGAACAGGCGTTGAGAAAGATGAATGCGCGTTAAGTTTTGACAGCGAGAAGTGCCGAGGCAGAGCCTCAAGCCTTGCGCGTAAACGGCTCGATGCGCTGGGCGCCGCGAACGAAGGCGATCATGATGGCGACGCCGAGGACGAACAGCACCGCCTGGATGATGTGCGCGCCGGTTTCGGTGAGGCCGAACAGGATCGCGAGCGCCCAGCCGCCAGCGAAAGCCGCGCCGAACACCTCGGCGCCGATCAGGATGGCGGCGCTGATGACGGTGACGACGCTGGGCCACGCGATTTCGCGGGCGTTGGCTTCGAGCTTCTTGGCGTTCATGACTTTGTGATCCTGTTTCGGGCCGCAATCTCTGCGAAATCGCCGTCCCGATCAAGCGGGAAGGGCGCAAAAAAGCCCAAGCCGATGATATAGAGGGCTCTGGAAATCGCTGGAAATAAGGCCTTATCATGTCAGAAGCGTCTACGTCGGGTGCCGTCGCCTCCTCATCGCAAGCGCCGGGAGCCAACCCGCTGCTGCAGGCCTGGCAGACGCCGTTCGAGACGCCGCCGTTCGCCCAGATCCGCCCCGAGCACTTCCTGCCTGCCTTCGACAAGGCCTTCGCGGACCACATCGCCGAGATCGAGGCGATCAAAAACGACCCTTCTGAGCCGAGCTTCGAGAACACGATCACGGCGCAGGAGCGCTCCGGCAAGCTGCTCTCCAAGGTCGCCTCGGTGTTCTACGATCTGGTCTCTGCCAATTCGAACCCCGAACTGCTCCGGATCGAATCGGAGGTCGCGCTGAAGATGGCGCGGCACTGGAATCCGATCTCGATGGACGCCAGGCTGTTCGCGCGGGTCTCGGAGCTGCGCGACCGAGCCGCTACGCTCAAATTGACGCCCGAGCAGGCGCGGCTGCTGGAGCGCAACTGGACCGGCTTCCACCGCTCCGGTGCCGGCCTCAGCGAGGCCGCCAAGGCGCGGACGGCGGAGATCAACGAGCGGCTGGCTCATCTGGCCACCTCCTTCAGCCACCATCTGCTCGGCGACGAGCAGGACTGGACCATGGAGCTTGGCGACGGCGATCTGGCGGGCCTGTCCGATAGTTTCGTCGCCTCCGCCAAGGCTGCGGCGGACGAGCGCGGCCTGCCGGGCAAGCGAGTGGTGACGCTGTCGCGGTCTTTTGTGGAGCCGTTCCTTAAAGATTCCAGCCGCCGCGACCTGCGCGAGAAGCTGTTCAAGGCCTTCACCGCCCGTGGCGACAACCAGAACGACAATGACAACAGCGCCATCATTCTCGAAGTCCTCAAGCTGCGCGAGGAGCGGGCCAAGCTGCTCGGCTATGCGAGCTTCGCCGCGTATCGGCTGGAGGATTCCATGGCCAAGACGCCGGAGGCGGTGCGCGGCCTGCTGGAGCGGGTTTGGAAACCGGCCCGTGCCCGCGCGATGGCCGACCGCGACGCGCTTCAGGCGCTGATCGCCGAGGAGGGCGGCAACTTCAAGTTGGCCGCCTGGGACTGGCGGTACTATGCCGAGAAGCTGCGCCAGCGCCGCGCCAATTTCGACGATGCGGCGATCAAGCCTTATCTCGGACTCGATCACATGATCGACGCGGCCTTCGATGTCGCGACCCGGCTGTTCGGGGTGACCTTCAGCGAGCGCGAGGATGTGCCCGTGTGGCATCCGGATGTGCGAGTCTGGGAGGTCAAGGACGCCAAGGGCAACCACAAGGCGCTGTTCTATGGCGACTACTTCGCGCGCCCCTCCAAGCGTTCCGGCGCGTGGATGACATCGCTGCGCGATCAGCAGAAGCTCGACGGAAATGTCGCCCCGCTGGTGATCAATGTCTGCAATTTCTCGAAGGGGACCGACGGTCAGCCATCGCTACTGTCGCCCGACGATGCCCGCACGCTGTTTCACGAATTCGGTCACGGCCTGCATGGCATGCTCTCGAATGTGATGTATCCTTCGCTGTCCGGGACCAGCGTGTTCACGGATTTCGTCGAGTTGCCCTCGCAGCTTTACGAGCACTGGCAGGAACAACCGCAGGTGCTGCAAAAGTTCGCGCGGCACTACCAGACCGGCGAGCCGTTGCCGGAAGACCTGCTCAAGCGCTTCATCGCCGCGCGCAAGTTCAATCAGGGCTTCGCCACGGTGGAGTTCGTCTCCTCGGCGCTGATGGATCTCGAATTTCATACCCAGCCTGCGGCCTCGATCACCGACGTGCGCGCCTTCGAGAAGCAGGAACTCGACAAAATCGGCATGCCGGCGGAAATCGCGCTGCGCCACCGGCCGCAGCAGTTCGGTCACATCTTCTCCGGCGATCACTATGCATCGGGCTACTACAGCTACATGTGGTCCGAGGTGATGGACGCGGACGCGTTCGGTGCGTTCGAGGAAGCGCATGATATCTTCGATCCGGCCGTGGCGAAGCGTTTGTACGACGACATCTATTCATCGGGTGGATCGCGCGATCCCGAAGACGCCTACATTGCCTTCCGGGGCCGCAAGCCCGAACCGGACGCACTGCTGCGCCGTCGCGGCCTGCTCAATGAACCTGAAGCGGCCTGACGCAAGCGAGAATGTGACATGAAGATGCGGCGCCTTATTCAAGGTCTATGCCTCACGGCAGCGGTCGCGCTGACGGCGGGCGTCGCTCAGGCGCATCCACATGTCTGGATCGTTGCCAAGAGCCAGTTGGTCTATGCGCCCGACGGCACAATCACCGGCGTGCGCCATGCATGGACTTTCGACGACATGTTCTCGACCTATGCCCTGCAAGGCATCGAGACCAAGACGAAGGGCGCCTATACCCGCGATGAGTTGAAGCCGCTGGCGCAAACCAACGTCGAGTCGCTGAAGGAATATGCCTTCTTCACTTTTGCGAAAGCTGGCGCTGCGGGCAGCCAGAAGAAGGAAAAGTTCAACGACCCGATCGATTATTATCTCGAATACAAGGATACGGCGCTGACGCTGCATTTCACGCTGCCGTTCAAGACGCCTTTCAAGACCCAGGCATTAGCGCTTGAGGTGTTCGATCCGTCTTACTTCATCGACTTCAAGTTGGACGAGAAAGATCCGATCACGCTGGTCGGCGCGCCTGCGAATTGTAAACTGGCGGTTCAGCGGCCGACCGACGGTAGCGCGCAAGCGCAGAAGCTGAACGAAGATACGTTCCTCAACGGCGACAATTCGAACTACGGCGCGATGTTCGCGAACAAGATCACAGTGGATTGTCCCTGATGTACGTATCCCGCCCCATGCTCACACGGCTCGTACTTGTCGCGATTGTCGTGTTGGCCGCTGCCGGATTTGTCGATAGCTTTTTCCATCCCGCCATCGCGCAAAACCCATTCGGCGCGCCCAAGAGTGCTGTTCCGGATTCGCAGGTCGGCGGCATCGTCGGATGGCTGCTCGCCAAGCAGTCCGAATTCTACCAGCAGATGTCGGCGACTATCCGCGCGGCCAAGACCGACGGAAGTGCTGTTTGGGTATTGCTCGGCATTTCGTTCGCCTACGGTATTTTCCATGCGGCGGGTCCGGGGCACGGCAAGGCGGTGATCTCGTCTTATCTCGTCGCCAACGAGGAAACGGCAAAGCGCGGCATTGTGCTGTCGTTCGCGTCCGCCCTGATGCAGGCGCTGGTGGCAATTGCGATTGTCGGCATCGGCGCTGCGGTTTTGAATGTGACAGCCGGTCAGATGTGCGGTGCCGAGCGCGTTATCGAGATCGCCAGCTATGGCCTGATCGCAGCGTTCGGTGCGCGGCTGGTCTACGCCAAGGGCGGCGGATTTTTCCGCGCCTTGCGATTGTGGCGCGGTGCGCCGTCGCCGCAACTGGCTCCGGCCATGGCGCACGCGCATGGCCATTCTCACAATCATGCTCATCACGATCATTCGCACGATCACGACCATGCCCACTCACATGGCACGGCGCACGCGCGCGTTACGCACGATCATCACCACGATCATCCCGGTCATGTTCACGATGAACATTGCGGTCACTCGCATGGGCCGGAGCCGAGCGAGCTTGCTGGTCCCGGCGGCTGGTCGCGCGGCTTGAGCGCCATCCTGACAGTCGGCATCCGGCCGTGTTCCGGGGCCATTCTGGTGCTGGTGTTTGCGCTGGCGCAGGGTCTGTTCTGGATCGGCATTGCTGCGACGTTGCTAATGGGTCTTGGCACTGCGATCACCGTTTCGACCATTGCGATCATCGCGGTCTCGGCCAAGGGTCTTGCGAGCCGCATTGCTTCGGGCCGCGATGGCGGCGGCGCGATCCTGCTGCGGGGCATCGAGTTCGGTGCTGCCGCTTTGGTGCTGCTATTCGGCGTCGGCTTGCTGCTGGGATATATTGCCGCGGAACGGGTCACCTGCTTCTGATCTTGCTCACCTTGACAGCTCGTGTCCCGTATCCGACGTTCGCTTCACTCCGCAGCGCCTTCCCAGTCAACGTCGGATACGAAGGACACTAGCAAACTATAATCCTGGTGATCCTTTGGTTCTGAGATTCGTAATAGTGCCCGCGAAAATATGATACGAATGTCAGAACCGGAGGGGCAACGCGCGATGCCAAAAGTATCATGACAGTAGTTGTTCCCCTCGATGCACATCGGCCGGCCGCACA
>CALRLJ020000005.1:0-25355 GCA_943368635.1 Sediminibacterium ginsengisoli
CGCGCCGAAACCGAGCGCACAAAAGCAGAAGAAACCCGAGCCTGCCAAAGCGGCCGCACCGGCTGCACCCGCCGCCGCTCCCGATAATCCCAACGCCGACCTCGCCTATGGCGCCTATCAGGCAGGTCTCTACCGGACCGCCTTCAACATCGCGCTGAAACGCGCGCAGGAGATGGGCGATCCGAAATCGATGACGCTGCTCGGCGAACTTTATTCCAACGCACTCGGAATCAAGCGCGATTACGTCAAGGCGGCGGAATGGTACAAACAGGCCGCCGACCGCGGCGATCGTGAAGCGATGTTCGCGCTCGGCATGATGAAAATTGCCGGACGCCCTCCTCCGGCCAATCGTGAGGAAGGCGCACGCCTGCTGGCTTCGTCCGCCAAGCTTGGAAAACCTGCTGCCGCCTACAATCTCGGACTGCTCTATCTCGAAGGCCAGGTTTTCCCGCAAGACGTCAAGCGCGCGGCCGAACTGTTTCGTCAGGCCGCCAATGCGGGCAATCCCGAAGCGCAGTACGCGCTCGCGACTTTCTACAAAGAGGGCCGCGGCGTGGAGAAAAATCTTGTCGAGGCCGCGCGCCTGCTACGCGCCGCCGCGATGGTCGATAATCTCGACGCCGAGGTGGAATATGCCATCGCGCTATATAACGGCACCGGGACGCCGAAGGATGTGACCACCGCGCTCGCGCTGCTGAACAGGGCCGCGCGCCAGAACAGCCCGATCGCGCAAAATCGCCTGGCGCGCATTCTGATCGACGGGCTCGGTGTTCCAGCCGACAAGGTAGAAGGTTTCAAATGGCATCTGATCGCCAAGACCGCCGGGAACGGCGATCCCGATCTCGATGCGCAATTCGCGCAGCTGCCTCCAGTGGAGAAAGCCAAGTCCGAAGCCCTGGCCAAGAAGTGGTTTGGCACGAAATAGGCCGGGAACGCCCTTGACGCGCCAGCGCTTTGACGCCAAGCATCCGGCCTCAAACACCCCAATTCCTCATCCTGATCCGGCCTCCTACGGATCAATATCAAGCCCGGACCATGATTCATTCAGCCCTCATCAACGTCATGGTCAAGGCCGCGCGCCGCGCGGGCCGCAGCCTCAGTCGCGACCTTGGCGAAATCGAGAACCTTCAGGTCTCACTGAAGGGACCGGCGAATTTCGTGTCGCTGGCCGACAAGCGCGCAGAGCAGATGCTCTATGACGATCTGACCAAGGCGCGTCCGGGTTACGGATTTCTCGGCGAGGAAGGCGGCACGCGCGAAGGCACCGACAAGTCCAACACATGGATCGTCGATCCCCTCGACGGCACGACCAACTTCCTGCACGGCATTCCGCAATTCGCGATCTCGATCGGCCTGCAGCGCGAAGGCACGATCATTGCCGGCGTGATCTACAATCCGGCGACCGACGAACTCTATATGGCCGAGCGCGGCAAGGGCGCATTTCTCAACGACACGCGCCTGCGCGTCGCCGCCCGCAAGCAGCTCAACGAATGCGTCATCGCCTGTGGCCTGCCGCATATCGGCCGCGGCGACCATGAACTCTCCCGCCGCGAGATGACCGAGATACAGCAGCGCGTTGCAGGCCTGCGCCGGTTCGGCGCGGCATCCCTCGATCTCGCTTACGTCGCAGCCGGCCGCCTCGATGGCTACTGGGAGCGCAATCTCCAGCCATGGGACATCGCGGCCGGGCTGATCATGGTGCGCGAAGCAGGCGGTGTCATCAGCGGCATCGACGGCGACGATACGGCGATGGCCAGCGGCCACGTCGTTTGCGGCAATGAGACCATCCAGCGCGAGCTTGTGAAGATTCTCAAACCGCTGTGATGCCGCGTCAGGCGCGCTTCATCCGGTAGTGGCTGACGCCCCACTCGGTGCCATCGGCATAGCCGAACAAGCCTGCGGTCGCGAGAAAGAACCAGCGCCAGCGCCGCATCCATAGCCCGGTGTCCTTGCCGTAGACGGGCTGCAACACTGCTTCAATGGCACCGCGGTTGCGGTCGAAGTTCTCAAGCCAGTCGAGCGCCGTGCGCTGGTAGTGGACGCCGCTCCAGCGCCATTCCTTGTCCACCATGAACAGATCGGCATATTGCCGGATCAGATGATGGCTCGGCATCACACCGCCGGTGAAAAAATGCTGCGCGATCCAGTCTTCCTTGTCGGCACGGTCGAACAGGTAAGCGCCGGAACGATGCGTGAAGATGTGCATGAAAAACTGCCCGTCGGGCTTCAGCCATGACCGCACCCGCGTCATCAATTCCCGCCAGTTCATCATGTGCTCGAACATCTCGACCGAAACAACGCGATCGAATGTCTGTTTCGGATCGAACACGTTCATATCGCAGGTGACAATCTTGAGATTGGTCAGCCCGCGCAGCTTCGCTTCGCCTTCGATATAGTCGCGCTGCGAATTCGAGTTCGAGACCGCCACGATGGTCGCGCCGGGAAACTGCCGCGCCATCCACAACGACAGCGAGCCCCAGCCGCACCCCAGTTCAAGAATGGATTGCCCGTCGGCGATGTCCGCATGCTCTACGGTCTGGCGCAGCGCCTCTTCCTCAGCTTCCTGAAGCGTCGAGCCGGCGTCGTTGTAGAAACACGACGAGTATTTCCGGTTCGGCCCAAGCACCTTGGCAAAAAACGCCGCAGGCACCTCGTAATGCTGCGCGTTGGCGTCGGCGGTATGCTCGGCGATAGCGCGCGCCGCCATATCGCGCGCGAAGGCTGCATCGGTTTCCGAGTTGCCCAAAGCGAGTTTGGTCGCCGTGCGCGAGCACAACGCGTTGATGCCGGCCCGAATCATGACGTCGGGAAGCGGTGTGCGTTCGGCGGTATCGATCATGCGTGAGATCAGGCTCATGAATAGCTCAACCGGTTGGTGATGATAAATCTATTGCGGCAGCGGAAAGAACTTGCGGGTGCGCGACTGATACGCGCGGTAGGCGTCGCCGCGCGAGCGCAGCATCTGATCCTCGAGCGGCGGGATGCCGGTCACATGCACCAGAATCCAGTACATGAAGATGGGGCCGAGCAGCGCGAACCAGCCCCAGCCGTAACCCGTCGAGATCGCGATCATCGGATAGGCCAGCCAGCCGAACCATTCGAAAAAATAATTCGGGTGCCGCGACCACGCCCACAGCCCGGCATCGCAAACCTTGCCCTTGTTGGCAGGATCGGTGCGGAACGCCTTGAGCTGCGCATCGGCCAGCGCTTCACCTGCAATGCCCGTGAGCAGAATAAACACGCCGAGGTAATCCTGCAGGCGCAGCCCCGCGACGGGAACATGCGCCGCGACAAATATCGAGAACACCAGCGGGATCGAGCCGAAGCCCTGATTCTGCAAAAAGATAAACATCTTGCGCGGCGAGTCGACGCCCCATTCCTTCGCAAACGCCGCATAGCGCGGATCATCGGTGATCCCTGCGGTGCGAACCGCAATATGGATGCCGAGACGCAGCGACCAGATCGCGACAAGGGCCGCGATCAACCATTGCCGCGGCGCGACGGGCTCACCCGCCATCGGCCAGAGCGCACCGGCTGCGCCGACGAGGCCGAGCGAAAACGTCCAGATGGTATCGACCCACCCCGAATTGCCGGTGCGCTGCTGCACCAGCCACGCACCGGTCATCAGGACCGAGAGCGCAACCGCCATAACGGCCAGCCCGCTCAGGAAAAACCAGATCATGCCTGTCCTCGCCTCAGCAATTCATTGAGGAAATACGTTCTGGTGAAGTCCGGGTTTCACGCGAAGTTCCATAGCTGGGGTCAAATCGGCGATGGCGTCTTTTTTCTCGCCCCCGCTGTGCCATATTGATGCCTGACACGTTCCACGGACAAGGATTGAAGATCCGCCATGGCAAAAAATACTCCACCCAGCACAGCGAGCGACATCGGCGTCACAAAACTGTCGACGCCGCGCATCTTTCTGGTCCGGATGCTGGTGTTTCTCGTGCTGTGCAGCCTGCTCTTTGTGGTGCTTTACAAGCAGATCTGGCAGGCCTTCCTCGCCAATCCCGGTCTTAACGCACTCATTGCAGGCGTGCTGGCCATCGGCATCGTGCTCGCCTTCCGCCAGGTGATCCGGCTCTATCCTGAAATCTCGTGGGTCAACAGTTTCCGCATTTCCGATCCCGGCCTTGCGATGGACCGGCGGCCCACGCTGCTGGCGCCGATGGCCGCGATGCTCAGTCATCGCTCGGGACGGATGAGTATTTCGCAGCAGACCATGCGTCATCTGCTCGATTCCATTGCCACGCGGCTTGACGAGGCCCGTGACCTGTCGCGCTATATGACGGGACTGCTGGTGTTTCTCGGCCTGCTCGGCACGTTCTGGGGCCTGATCGAGACCGTCGGTTCGGTCGGCAAGGTGATCGAAGGCCTGAAAGTCGGCGGCGATGCGGGCTCGGTGTTCGATACGCTGAAGGAAGGCCTCGCTGCACCGCTCGGCGGCATGGGCATCTCGTTCTCGTCCTCGCTGTTCGGCCTCGCAGGTTCGCTGATCCTCGGTTTTCTCGACCTGCAGTCGAGTCAGGCGCAGAACCGCTTCTACACGGATCTCGAAGACTGGCTCGCCGAAACCGTCCAGGAATATGCCGGCGACGGCAGCAGCGCGAACGGCAACCTCAACCCCGCGCTCGACCGGCTGAAAACAGCGGTGGAAGAAATGGGCTCGAACCGCGCCTCGACCACCGCGATGGCCAATCTCGCCGAAGCGATTCAAGGGCTGGTGCATCACATGCGCACCGAGCAGCAGCTGATCCGCGAGTGGGCCGACGGTCAGGGCGAACAGAATAAAGAGATCAAACACCTTCTGGAGCGCATCGCGCGGCAGCCCGAAACGAATTGAAGCCGAACAGAACCGGAGATTTTAAGCCATGGCGCTTTCGCGTTCACGCCGCAGCGACAACGGCTTCAACTACTGGCCGGGCTTCGTCGACGCATTGTCGACGCTGGTTTTGGCGGTGGTGTTCCTGCTGTCGGTGTTTCTGGTGGTGCAGTTCGTCCTGTCGCAGGAGGTCACCGGCAAGGACAAGGCGCTTGAACGGCTGAACGCGCAGATCGCACAGCTCAACGATCTCCTGTCGCTCGAAAAGCTCGGCAAGCTGAACCTCGACGAACAGGTATCGCAGATGCGCGCGGGACTTATCACGGCCGAGGCCGAGCGCGATCGCGTGAAAGGCCTTTATGACGGCCTCGCCGGTGCGGGAGCCAGCGCAGCCGGACGCGCCACCGAACTCGGCAAGGCGCTGGATTCCGAGAAACAGGTCTCAGCGCGCGCTTTGGCCCAGATCGAAGTTCTGAACCAGCAGATCAGCGCGCTGCGCCGGCAGCTGGCCGCGCTCGAGGAAGCGCTCGACGCATCGGAGAAACGCGACAAGGAATCCCAGACGAAGATTTCCGATCTCGGTCAGCGGCTGAACGTGGCGCTGGCGCAGCGGGTGCAGGAATTGTCGCGCTATCGTTCTGAATTCTTCGGCCGGCTGCGGACCATTCTCGGCAACCGCCCCGACATTCGCATTGTCGGCGATCGCTTTGTGTTCCAGTCCGAAGTGTTCTTCGACACCGGACAAGCGCTGCTGTTGCCGGAAGGCCGCGCCGAACTCGACAAGCTCGCGAGCGCGCTGGTCGATCTCGACAAGCAGATTCCTGCGGAGATTGCCTGGGTGCTGCGCGTCGACGGCCATACCGACGTGCGGCCGATCAACAGCCCACAATTCAAGTCGAACTGGGAATTGTCGTCGGCCCGCGCCATTTCGGTGGTGCAGTATCTGGTTTCGCTCGGTGTGCCGGCGCAGCGGCTGGTCGCTGCGGGCTTTGCGGAATTCCAGCCGCTTGATCCGGAGAAGACCGAAGAGGCCTACAAGCGCAACCGCCGCATCGAATTGAAACTCACCGAGCGATGAGCTCCTTCACGCTGCGGCCTTACAGCGCGCATGATGAAGATGCGGCCATCGATCTTTGGCATCGCACCTGGCAACAGGCCTATCCGTCGATCGATTTCGCGCAGCGGCTCGACGGCTGGCGTCAACGCTGGCGCAATGAACTGGTCCCGGCCGCACAAATCGTCGTCGCCGAGCAAGCGAACATGATGGTCGGCTTCGTCACCATCGATGCCAGCGGCTATCTCGACCAGCTTGTGGTCGCACCCGAGACATGGGGATCGGAGCTCGGCAACCTGCTGATTGCCGAAGCCAAGGCGCTATCGCCGGACGGCATCACCTTGCTGGTCAACACCGACAACGCCCGCGCCATCCGCTTTTATGAGCGCAACGGATTCGTCCACACCCATGACGACGTCAACCCGGTGTCGGGACGACAGGTCCATGGCATGGCGTGGAAGCCGTGAGCCTCACGCCGCTTCCAGCAGCGCCACGGTGCCCTGCCCGCCATCGGCGCAAATGCTGACGATGGCGCGGCTTCCCTTCGGCATAGCCGCCAGCGCCTTGACCGCCTGACTTAAAATGCGTGCGCCGGTCGCGCCGAACGGATGACCCAGCGCGGTCGAGCCGCCATTCGGGTTCATGCGCTCGCGCGGAAATTTTCCGAACTCCGCTTTCACGCCGGCCTTGTCGCGGATGAACTCCGGGCTTTCCAGCGCCTTTATATGCGCAAGCACCTGTGCCGCGAAGGCTTCATGAATTTCCCAGAGCTGAATGTCGGCATAGGTCAGCGAATGACGCGCCAGCAGCCGCGGGATCGCATAAGGCGGCGCCATCAACAGGCCTTCGGTGCGAAAATCCACCGACGCGACCTCCCAGTCGATCAGTTTGACGCGCGGCGTGTTTGCGGGAAGCTTCTCCAGTCCCTTTTGCGACGCCACCCAGATGCTCGACGCACCGTCGGTGAGCGGCGATGAATTGCCCGCCGTCAACGTGCCCTTGCCGCTGGTGCGGTCGAACGACGGCGACAGCCGCGCCAGCTTTTCCAGCGAGGTATCCTTGCGCGGGATGGTGTCGCGTTTCACGCCATCGAACGGAATCACGAGATCGTCGAAAAATCCACGATCCCATGCGGCGACCGCGCGCTGATGGCTGTCCAGCGCGATCTGGTCCTGCGCTTCGCGCGAGATGTTCCAGACCTTGGCGGTGATCTCGGTGTGCTCACCCATACTCATGCCGGTGGTACGATTGCTGACCGCCGGAATGTAAAGACGCACATCACTGAGTTTGAGATCGATGGCGTGGGTGAGTTTTTGTCCGAGCGAACGTGCGGTCTGAAACTGGCGCACCCAGTTCGACAATGACATGCCAAGCCCGAGCTGAACCTGGCTGAGACTGTCGACGCCGCCGACCAAAGCGAGGTTTCGCACCTCGCCGTCGATCATCCCGGCGGCTTCAAACACACCCATCATGCTGGTCGAGCACGCCATCACCGTAGAGGTAGCCGGTACCGTCGCATCGACACCGGCATCCATGAGAATTTCGCGGGCGATATTGCTCCAGGTCAGGTTGGGCACCACGTTGCCCCAGATCGCGAAGTCCGGCTTGCCGCCGCCGAGGCGCGCGATCATGTGCTTGACCACCGGCACCGACAGCGCAATGGCATCGACGCCGGACAGCGGACCGTCAACCTTCGCGAACGGCGTGCGGACGCCCGCTGCGAGCCATATGTCGGATTTTACGGATTGCGCCATCGGATGCTCCCGGATCGAGCGCCGGAACCGGCGCTCCCGGAACACTATGCGATAGGACGGCGGGCACACAAGCCGAGGGCGCGCAGCTTGCGCGCCGGGCTGTCACCAAGCAATCAGCGTGTCACCAGCAATGCTTCGTTCGGCATCCAGCCTGCCATGGCGGCCTGCTTCCAGCTCTCGCAAGGAATCTCCGTGGCGCGATACAGCGGCTTCTCGAACCGCACCTGCCGCCAGTCGCTCGGCGCTCCCGCAAAGACGTAACCGGCCTTGCGGGCGAGACCGATCATCTGCTCGTTGTTGCGGAAAGTTTCGCCAAACAGTTTTAAGGCGCCCAGCGCCGCCGCACGGCATTCGAGATTGGACAGCATCGCGGAACCGATGCCCTGACCCTGCCAGTCGTCGCCAATCGACAGTCCGAATTCGGTATTCTGCGTCTCCGCATCGTGGCTGTAGCGGGACTCGCCGACGATAGTTTCAACGCCGCCGATTTTCATTTCAGCCACCACCGCGAAACGGCTGCCCTCGCCGATGTGAAGCGCCTTGTCCAGTTCGGACGGCGGCAACTCGCTGACAGCGCCCATCAGACGGTTGTAGCGCGATTGCCGCGACAAAGACCGATAGTAGGTCAGCAGCGCATCAGCGTCCTTCGGCTCGATAAAACGCACCGTCAAAGGCTTGCCGCCCTTCAGCCGCACGACATCGGTGTAGCGCTCAAGATTGCTCAGAACAAAGCGATGATCGGGTTCGGCCAGCATGGCGCGCTCCATCAACTGAATTTGGACTGACTTGCAGGAATGGCGTTCGGGCAAAAACCTTGAGTCTGGTTCAGCAGTCCCGAACCAGACTCAAGGGCAGATGCTTATGCACGCCAGAACGGCTTGCTGGCTTCATAGGCGAAGTCGCTCCAGCTCGCGCCTACATCGTGGAAGTCGCGCTCGTTGAGTTGAGCCAGCTCCGCCCGGCGCCGGTAGCGCTGCTGCCAGATGTGCAGCACGTCAGACACCGATGCGATCGGGTGGCCGATAAAGTCGTGATGATGATTTGTCATCAGGTTGGTTGTGCAAGCAGACATTGTAGCCTCCTAAAACGAATTCGATGGTGCAAATATCTGCTCGCAAACCCCCATTGACAAACGACAGCTTGTCCCCCGTAATATGAGATAATCTCATGAATGGACACGGCCATGACTGCTCGACTGCCTTCCCTGAACGGTTTGCGCGCTTTCGAGGCCGCCGCACGGCATCTCAGCTTCACCAATGCAGCGCAGGAGTTGAACGTCACCCAGACCGCCATCAGCCATCAGATCCGGCGGCTGGAGGAAGAACTCGGAATCAAGCTGTTCATCCGGCAAAGCCGCTCGCTGGCGCTGACCCCCGAGGCCACCGAATATCTGCCGGGCATCCGCGCCGCGTTTCAGGACTTGCGCACCGCGACCGACCGCCTGCTGCGCAACGGCAACGACCGGATGCTGACAATCAGCACGCTGACATCGTTTGCCGTCAAATGGCTGCTGCCCAGACTGGCTCCGTTTCAGGAAAAGCATCCCGACATCGACGTTCGCATCACCACATCGACCGAGCTTGTCGACTTCCGCCGCGGTGCTGTGGACGCAGCGATCCGGTACGGACGCGGACAATGGCCGGGCCTGCAAGCGGAATGGCTGATGACGGACCAGATGTTTCCGGTGTGCAGCCCGGCGCTGCTGGAGGGAAAAAACGGTCTGAAAAAACCGGAAGACCTCGCGCGCTTCACGCTGCTGCATACATCCGGATATGGCGACGATTGGCGCTTCTGGCTGACGGCAGCCGGACTTCCGGCCGAGATCGCGAAGAATCCCGGACTGACATTCGACATGTCGTTCATGACGGTTCAGGCCGCCGTCGACGGCATTGGCGTTGCCATCGGTCACACCGCGTTCGTGCAGGATGACATCGCGAAAGGACGCCTGGTTGCGCCATTCGAAATGACGCTGCCGGAAGATGCGGGATACTATTTCGTCACGCCGTTCGAGAAAGCCGCGATGCCGAAAGTCACCGCGTTCCGGGACTGGCTTTTAACGACAATGCGGCAATAGCGCTCCGTGCCCATGATGTGGGCAGATGCACAGACTGACGCCAATTCCGCCGAAAGAAAGCGGAAGAATGGCCGGGGCTTTACCGCGGAAATTTAAAAAACACCCATCGATCAAAGCCATCCCTGTGTTGGCACGGCGATTGCTCCATCCTTGGGACAGTCAATGGCGACTGCTGGCGGATAGGGAGCTCGGCGCATCGGTTGCAGTGCCTGATTGAGCATGCGCGTTCCTGTTTCCGGCCGGACATCATTGGCAGGCAGGACAACGATGCAGCACACAACACGACCGCGCGGACAAGAGTTACCGATATCCAGCACGACCAGCCCGCGCACGCAGCGCTCTGCGCATGCGCATCCTGTCGCGCATGCATCAACGCACCACAAAATATTTTCGGCCATGCAACGGGAGCGCGAGCGCCGCGCCGGCTCGTGCATCGGCCGCTCCACCCATCTGATGCGCACGATCGACACCCTGCCATCGAGATAGCGTCGCCCACCCTATGAATGAACCTGGTTGTTTCTAATTTTACCGCGAAAGGAAATCGAATGGCGTATCTCGCACCTTCCGAATTTGTCACCAAGATGGTGGATGCCGGAGAATCCAAAATCTTCATGTCCACCAGAGACACAATCATCCGCGCCTACATGGCCGGCGCCATCCTAGCGCTGGCAGCCTGGTTCGCCGTCACAGTGAACGTCAACACCGGACAGCCCATCATCGGCGCGCTGCTGTTTCCCGTCGGATTCTGCATGCTGTATCTGCTGGGGTTCGATCTGTTGACCGGTGTGTTCGTGCTTGCACCGCTCGCGCTGATTGACAAGCGGCCGGGCGTAACGCTGGCCGGTGTGTTCAGAAACTGGGGCCTTGTTTTTGTAGGCAACTTCGGCGGCGCGATCACGGTCGCTTTCCTGATGGCGTTCGTGACCACCTTCGGGTTCAGTCAAGCGCCCGATAAGGTCGGCGCGGCGATCGGACATATCGGTGAAGGCCGAACCCTCGGCTACGCCTCGCATGGTGCTGCCGGCATGGCGACCTTGTTCTTCCGCGGCATGCTGTGCAACTGGATGGTCTCGACCGGCGTCGTCGGCGCCATGATCTCGACCACCGTCCCCGGCAAGGTCATCGCGATGTGGATGCCGATCCTGGTGTTCTTCTACATGGTGTTCGAGCATTCCGTGGTGAACATGTTCCTGTTCCCGTCGGGACTGATGCTCGACGGGAAGTTCTCGATCCTCGACTATCTGATCTGGAACGAGATCCCGACGGTCCTCGGCAATCTCGCCGGCGGCCTCGCCTTCACCGGCCTGACCTTGTACGCCACGCACGTCAAGACCGCGCCGAAGCGTTCGACGGTCCGCGCCGTCGCCTGATCCCGCTTGCAACGAGGAGCCCCGACCGACAAGTTGGGGCTCCTTTCCTTTGGCGTCATCGATGTCACGTGAACTGCGAATATCGGTCGGACAGCATTCTGATAAGGGTCGCAAAGAGACCAATCAGGATTTCTACGGCGTTCTGATCCCGGACGAACCGCTGTTGAGCCTGAAAGGCATCGCGATTGCCCTGGCTGACGGCATCAGCAGCAGCACCGTCAGTTCGGTCGCAAGCGAGTCGGCCGTCAAGAGCCTGCTGACCGACTACTACTGCACCTCGGAATCCTGGTCTGTGAAAACGTCGGCGCAGCGCGTCATCGCCGCGACCAATTCCTGGCTGCACGCCGAAACCCGCCGAAGCCAGTACCGCTACGACAAGGACAAGGGTTACGTCTGCACCCTGAGCGCGATGGTGATCAAATCCGCCACCGCCCATATTTTTCACATTGGCGATTCCCGCATTTACCGCCTTGCCGGCAATACAATCGAGCAACTGACCACCGATCACCGCGTCGTCATTTCGTCGGAACAGAATTACCTGAGCCGTGCGCTCGGAATTAATCCGCAAATCGAGATCGATTATCAGGCGCTCGCGATCGAAAAAGGCGACGTGTTCCTGCTCGCAACGGATGGTGCTTACGAATTTGTCGGCGACCGCTTCATCGCCAGGACCATTCACGACAACGCGGACGATCTGGACCGGGCTGCTAAACTGATCGTCGAGCAGGCCTACCTTCAGGACAGCACCGACAATCTCACTGTCCAGATCGTGCGCATCGACCAGTTGCCGGACAGCGAGGCAAGCGACGTCTTTAGACAAACAACCGGACTGCCGCCGCCTCCGCTGCTCGACGCGCGGGCGGTGTTCGACGGCTACCGGATCATCCGGGAGATCCATGCCAGCAGCCGCAGTCATATTTATCTGGCGACCGATACCGAAACCGGTGAACTGGTCAGCCTCAAAATTCCGTCGATCGACCTGCGCGACGATCCGGCTTACCTGCGACGGTTCATGATGGAGGAATGGATTGCCCGGAGGATCGACAGCCCTCATGTGCTGAAGCCCTGCCTGCAATCCAGAAAGCGAAACTATCTGTATGTCGTCACCGAATTCATCGACGGCCAGACCCTGACCCAGTGGATGATCGACAACCCGGCACCGGATCTCGAAACCGTGCGCGGCATCGTGGAGCAGATCGCAAAGGGGCTGCGTGCGTTTCACCGGATGGAGATGCTGCATCAGGATGTCAGGCCGGAAAACATCATGATCGACAAAACCGGAACGGTGAAGATCATCGACTTCGGCTCGACGAAAGTCACCGGCGTGGTCGAAGCCGCACCTTTCACCGATGCCAACGACATTCTGGGCACCGTACAATACACCGCGCCGGAATATTTTCAGGGCGACAGCGGATCGGCGCGGTCCGACCTGTTTTCGCTCGGCGTCATCACCTATCAGATGTTGACGGGAAAACTGCCTTATGGCGCGCAGGTCGCGAGGGCCAAAACGAAGTCACAATTCAGGAAGCTGACATACGATTCAGCGCTCGACGACGGCCGGGGGATTCCCGTGTGGATCGACGAAACGCTGCGGCGAGCCGTCCACCCCGATCCAAACAAGCGCCATGAGGCGCTGTCGGAATTCACCTTCGATCTTCGCCATCCCAACGCGCGTTATCTCAACGCATCGCCCACGCCGCTGATCGAACGCGATCCGCTGCTGTTCTGGAAGGGCCTGTCCGCGATTCTGGCAGGCATTATCGTGGTGCTGCTCGCGATCCAGCACGGCATGCATCGATAACAGCCTTTACAGAACGGAAGCTGCGCTGGCGTATCCGTCGACTGAACCGCTTTCATCTACCTTGTTTGCATCACCGCGAGCGCATGTTAATTTGGACCGGCTGCCGCATTGGGAAGGCTCGTAAGTTCATTAATTGGCAATCGTCGTCTGAAACTTTCAGGAAACTGACACTGGAACGGCCCGCGGCCCTCGTCGCGTGGACGATCGCTATCGGCACAGCATTCCGCATCGCGATGGCCGCTGCCGGCCTGGATTTCGATCACACCGAAGCTTACTACATCGCGAACTCCCGCAGCTTCGAACTCAGCTATTTTGACCATCCGCCCCTGGCGTTCTGGATCACCTGGCTGACCCGGACCGTGACGGGGGCCGAGTCACTGGTGGCCTTGCGCGCGCCGTTTATCGCGATGTTCATCGGCACGACATGGATGACTTACCAGCTCGGTGCACGGCTGTTCGACAAGCGCGCGGGCGCCGCGGCAGCACTTCTTCTCAATCTCTCCCCACTCTTCACCATCAGCTTCTCGGCCTGGGTCCAGCCCGACGGGCCGATGACATTCTTTGCACTGGCCGCGATCCTGCTCATCGTCCGGTTAGAGAAAGTTGCTTGCTCCAGCGAGCGCCTCATCGGCTGGCTGGGCGTAGGTGCTTGCCTTGGCCTGGCTTTGCTATCGAAATATGCGGCTATCGTTGTTGCAATCGGCCTGCTCCTGTTTGCGGTCACCAGCCGCGACCATCGGCGCTGGTTTTCCGAACCCGGTCCTTATCTCGGAGCGGCTTTGGCTTTTGCGATATTCAGCCCTGTCGTGATCTGGAACTGGAATCATGGCTGGGTATCGTTTGTCTTTCAGGGACAACGGCCGTTTGAGTATACGGGGCTCGATCTCCGTAGCCTGCTCGAGACAATCGTCGGACAAGCGGCGCTGATCGGTCCGTGGATATGGGTGCCATGTATCCAGGCCGGTGTCTGGGGACTTGCGCGCGGACCGGCGGACTGGCGAACCTGGCTGCCGTCGATCCTCGGTGCCACACCGATTGTATTGTTCAGCATCATTGCCTTGTGGGCTTCGTCCGGCGGTCACCATCATTGGCAGGCGCCCGGATATTTGCTCCTGTTCCCGCTCGTTGGACACTTTGTCGTGCAGCGGCTCGAACGCGCCGACGCGCTGACGCGGAACTGGTTGCTTGCAGCGGCGTCCGTCACAGTTTTGCTGACTGCGTTGATGGTCGCTGAGATCACGACCGGCGCTCTCTGGAACATGCTTCCGTCTTCCTATGTTCAGGGTCGATTCAATCCGGCGCTGAAAGGCTTGCGATGGAAGGAACTGCGGCCCGCTTTCGATGCACGCGGCTTTACCGGACAGCAGCGCCTGTTCGTTGCGACCACAGCCCGCGGCGTCACCGGCAAGGTGGATTTCGAACTCGGCGACAAGCTGCCGACCTTTTGCCTGTGCGGCGATGCGCGTAACTTCGCCTTCAGCCGCGGCTCGGAAGCCGTGGTCGGATGGGATGCCGTGATCGCCATCGGCGACGATCAGGAACATCAACTCATGGCCCGGCTCGGACCGTTCTTCGAAAAAATCGAGCCGGTCGGAATGGTCGACGTTCGTCGCGGCGCGCAAAGCGTGATCCGATTGCATCTCTATTACGGACGAAACTACCTGAGGCCCTACCCGACATCGCCGATGATCCCCGAGGAGGTTCGATGACGACTCTCGCAAAGCGCGCGCCGTATCTGGCTCCCCTCGTTGATTTCATCGCACGGCGCCCTTGCGCGGCCTTCGCGACGTTTCTGGTTTTGCAGTTCACCGTCTGGACCGTACTTCCATCGCTGATAAACAACGCGCTGCCGCTCGATGGACTCGAGGCCCTGATCTACGGCCGCGAATGGCAGTTGGGTTATGCCAAGCTGTCGCCATTGCCCTGGTGGGTTGCCGAAGCCGTGTATCGGGTGCTGCCTTACGATGCCGCGTACTATGCACTCTCGCAGCTGTTCGTCGTCGCGACCTTTGCCGCCGTCTGGATGATGGCACGACGGCTGGTCGGCGATGTCGGTGCTTTGGTTTCAGTCCTGATCGTCGATGGCCTCGACTATTTTCAGTCGGCCTCCACGCACTTCAACCACGATGTGGCACAACTGCCGTTCTGGGCGCTCGCGGGTTATGCGCTGCATGCTGCCTTGCGCAACGGACGTCATCGCGACTGGGCCTTGCTCGGAGCTGCGCTCGGGGCTGCGTTCTGGGCCAAATACTTCGTCGTCATACTCGCGCTGCCCTTGGCCCTGTTCGTAATTCTCGATCGCGATGCCCGCACCAATCTGAAGCGGCCGGGCCCGTGGATCGCAGTGGCGACCGGACTCATCGTCGTCCTGCCGCATCTGATCTGGCTGGTGCAGCATAACTTCATTCCTTTCGATTACGTCGAACGGCGAGCGGCTCCATCGCGCGGCGCCCTGGATCATATCGTTCATCCGGTGAAATTCCTGATCGGGCAGCTTGGCTATCTTCTGCCATCGCTCCTGATCGCAGCCCCGCTGGTTTACTTTTCGATTTTGAAGCCTGCGGCCACGCCGACCCAACCCGTCGCGATGCCGGGCTTTGACGCCTACGATCGCCGTATCGTAACGCTGCTGGCGTTCGGTCCGGCCTTGACGATGGCGATACTCAGCGCGGTCACCGGGCGCGGCACCATTGCGTTATGGGGCTATCCGCTCTGGCTCTATCTCGGGCTTTGGTTCGTGATGACTTACAAGGACGCGCTTGCCTCGCGCGGTCTTGCATGGATCACCGGCTGCTGGGCCGTGGTGTTCGCCGCGTCTTGCGTGTTCATCATCATCTACAACAGCGGCGCCTTTGGCCTCAGCTATGTCAGACGCAGCCAGCAGTTTCCAGGCCCGCAGCTCGCAGCCGAAATCGGACGCCAGTATCTTGCCGCGACCGGACGCCCGCCCGCCTACATTGTCGGACCCCAGATCGAGGCCGGAAACATCTCACGCTATTCACCCGGCCGGCCACGCGTGGTGATCGACGGCGATTTCGCCAAGGCACCATGGATCGATCCGGCCGACTTGCGGACGAAGGGCGCGATCCTGATCTGGAATCCGAGCGACGACGGATTGATGCCAAGCCATCTCGCCAAGATCGCCGAAGGCGCGCCGCAGCAGCCGCCCATCGTGATCCCGGTCGCGAACGGCCGCTTCAAGTTCCACTTCGCATGGGCGATCCTGAAACCGCGCTAGACACTCCGGCTCCACGCGACACACTCCGCGCGGTACCGACGCAAGCGTTTTCCGGAACAGAGCCAGGCTCCTGCTGCCCTATTCGTCCCGCATTGCGTCAGCATGGGACGGAAATCGAGGCCGCTTCTTTGGCATATTCATCCATTGATTTATATCGTACTGCGATATAATTACCCGTTCCATCCTCATAGACCGCCGTCAGGCAACTCCCCGTAACATCGCGAAAGGCCGCCGTGTCTCATTCTGCATTCGACCGTTCTTTACCGCGGCTGGGCGATTTCACGACCGATCGGCGCGTTCTCATTCTCGTCGCCATGGCCGTTCTGATCGGCGGCTGCGGCGTCGTCGCAGCATGGCTGCTGCTGCGTACCATCGCGCTCGCCACGAATATCGTCTGGCTGAAGAGCTTCAGTGTGGAAAACCATTCTCTCGCGGGCATTCAACCGAGTGCATGGATGGTGATCGCGCCGATACTCGGTGGTCTCGCGATCGGGCTGATGGCGCGTTTCGGCTCGGAAAAGATTCGGGGACACGGCATTCCGGAAGCAATCGAGGCCATCTTGATCGGCGAAAGCCGCATGCCGCCGAAGGTCGCTATTCTCAAGCCGCTGTCATCGGCAATCTCGATCGGCAGCGGCGGCCCTTTCGGCGCCGAAGGACCGATCATCATGACCGGCGGCGCAATCGGCTCGCTGTTGGCGCAATGCTTTCATCTCAGCGCCGCCGAGCGGAAGACGCTCCTGGTCGCCGGTGCTGCTGCCGGCATGACAGCCATCTTCGGCACGCCGATCGCAGCCGTTCTGCTCGCCGTCGAGCTGCTGCTGTTCGAATGGAAGCCTCGCAGCCTGATTCCGGTGATCGCGGCGTGTGTCGTCGCGGCAGCGCTGCGGCCGCTGCTGATCGGAAACGGCGCGCTGTTTCCATTTGCGGGGCAACTCGATCTGCCGTGGTGGGGCTTGTTCGCGTGCCTTGGAGTCGGTGTGCTCGCCGGCCTTCAATCGGGCTTGCTCACAGGGTTGCTGTACAAGGTCGAAGACCTGTTCGGCGCGATCCCGCTGCACTGGATGTGGTGGCCTGCAATCGGCGGCCTCGTTGTCGGACTCGGAGGTCTGATCGAGCCGCGGGCACTTGGAGTCGGCTACGACATCATCGGCGATCTGCTGTCAGGCGGCATCGACTCATCGATGGTCATCAAGATCCTGCTGGTGAAGTCCCTGATCTGGATTGTCGCGCTCGCGTCGGGAACATCGGGGGGTGTTCTCGCGCCGCTGCTAATCTTCGGCGGCTGCGCGGGTTGGCTGGAAGGACAATGGCTGCCGGGCGATCATGGCTCATGGGCATTGCTGGGCATGGCCGCGATGATGGGCGGAACGATGCGGTCGCCTCTCACCGCAATCCTGTTCGCCGTGGAGTTGACCGGGAATTTCTCGCTGATCGGCCCGCTGTTGATCGCAACCAGCGCCGCCTACGCCTTAACGGTGCTTCTGCTCAAGCGATCGATCCTGACGGAAAAGATCGCACGGCGCGGCCAGCATATCGTTCGCGAATATGGCGTCGATCCATTTGAACTGCTCCGCGTCGATGACGTCATGGTTCGCGATGTCGATACGCTGCCGTCCAGCATGACGATCGACGATGCGGTGCAATTCTTTTCAAGCGACGCGCGGCGCCACAAATCCTATCCGCTGGTGGCAACCGGCGGTCAGGTCGAGGGAATGGCCTCGCGCGCCGATGTCCTGCGGTGGCGGGCAGAGAGTTCTCACGGCGACGAGACCTTGTTCGATCGCGTTTCGGACAGTTCGCCTGTGGTCGGCTATGCCGACGAACCCGTGTCACGACTGGCGGACCGCATGGTGCAGGCCGACAAAGGCCGCGTGCCGATCGTCGATCGCAAGACCATGCAGCTCGTCGGCCTGGTCTCGCGCAAAGATCTCCTGAATACGCGCGCCCTCGCCCGAAAGACCGAGGCAACGCGTGCCGCCTTTTTCGGTCGCCGGTCGGCCCCGCAAATTGCTGTGCAGTCTACGGCCCCTGCCGACTGACCCCGCAACCGCCCTTTGACCGGTCCCGCAATTTTCATGGTCAAGTTCAGCGCGCCGGTCATTGAGGGCCAATCGGCCGAAGCGCTCCGGTTTGACAGGCCGGCGATCGGTCAACTCAAAAGCCGGGCGATACGCGTCGCCGGGCTTTCGGATGCAGCGATGTGCTGCCCGGTTTTCGCCGTTTCATTCCAAATGTATCGGGCCAAGGTAACAGTGAGTCGGATTCTACTCGAAAACCCGCATTTTTCAGCAGGCGGAGACTCGGATTTTCGAATAGCGGTGACTCGGATTCCCGGGTTTCCCGAATAGCGGTGAGTCGGAAGCTCATCGGCTTGCACGGCCCTTCAATTGTGCCCGACAATGACCCCTGCATCAACATTTCCGGGGGATCCACGACGTGTCTGGTGGATCTGGAGAGGCACGACCTGGTTGCGGACGACGTGTTCGCGAAGCAGGCGAGAGGCACAGCATACGATCGGCGTTGTCAGTCGGTCTCGCACCATCCGGCGCTTCACCGTTATCCGGGACGACTCCAGTGCTATTCGGGAACGACTCACCGTTATTATGGCGGGTATTCGGACGGGACCGGTCAGGACGGAGGCGCCCGTCCCGAGCAACGGATCAGCAATATCTACAAGATGTACCGGATCTCTCGGGATCATGCGGACACCGGCATCGACCCGTCACAGCAGGTCGTCTTTTACGATGCCGGCCTCGGTACCGACGTCGGCACTACCGCCCTGACCTCACCCGTGCGGATCGTGCAGAAGCTGATGGGCTCCGTCACGGGCGCCGGCATCAAGCGAAACATCGCAGACTGCTACGAATTCATCGTGAACCACTATGAAGAGGGAGATCGCATCTTCCTGTTCGGGTTCAGTCGCGGCGCCTACACCGTGCGCAGCCTGGCCAACCTGCTCATGCTTTGCGGCGTGCCGACCACAACGCCGACCGGTCCGCTCCTGCGCTTCCGCAAGGTGGTGAAGGATATCGCCTGGGAGGCGGTCGACACCGTACTCGAACACGGTGCCGGGCATCCGCGCGAGGAATTCGAAGCCGAGCGCTTGGAACTCGCGCGCCGATTTCAGCTCAAATACGGATCCGGCAACGGCACCGATACGAATGCCGCCGCCTACTTCATCGGGGTCTTCGACACCGTCGCCGCTCTTGGCGCCGAGGGCGGCAAACGCCTGGCCATTCAGGTCGGCCTGACCTTGGGCGTCGCAGCCGCGGCATTCTTGGCCTCGCTGATCCCGGCTGCGGTGATCGGCATCATCACGGCCATCGTATCGGATGCCGGGTTGCTCTGGGGCTTCATCGTGCCGGCATGGTTCGTGACGCACATCGCGATGATCGTCGCCGTCGCCTGGTTCTGGAGGCGGCAGACCGTGGCGAACAAAAAGACCATCCACGACTTCCCGAAGCCTGGCGACCCTCCCCGATCGCATACCGCCGAATGGACCGGCAAGCACTTCGACCGTCTCCTCAGCAAGCACGTCCGGTTCGCCCGTTCGGCCAATGCTATCGACGAGACGCGCAAAGACTTCCAGCGTGTCGGTTGGGGCGGCACCGAACCGTCCGTGCACCCACAGACGCCGGGTGTCCGGCGTCTGATCCAACTGTGGTTCGCAGGCAATCACTCGGACATTGGCGGGTGTACCCCGAACCGGAATCCCGGCTCTCCGACGCGTCGCTGATGTGGATGCTCCAGCAGGCGCTGGAAGTCCCGGACGGACTGAAGACAGGCCCGATCAACGTCACCGGAGCGAAGCTGCCGGGCAGCGGAGACTCCGGCCCTGCGCTCAATCTCTATCCGGCAGCCAGCGGCCCGCAGCACTGCGAGGTCGCCGGCATGCGCGATACGCTCGACGATCTCGCGACAAGCTACCCAAGTGGAAATGGCTTCAGCGCCTCGTCGCATCTTACAATTGGGAAGTCGAAGTGCGGCCTATCGTTCACGATGCGC
The DNA here is from genome assembly GCA_943368635.1 of Sediminibacterium ginsengisoli. GTDB lineage: Bacteria > Pseudomonadota > Alphaproteobacteria > Rhizobiales > Xanthobacteraceae > Afipia. Next base: position 20,122 of record CALRLJ020000005.1, read on the forward strand.
CCGTCCATGAGACTGTCCCGATGCGGTTCGCGCTTGCGGCCGTCACCCAATGTTCGAAGGTCGGCGCCTACCGCCCCGAAGCGCTGCGAAGCCACGACGAGTTCAAGAAATTTTATGGAGAAGGCGGGACCGTCGAGCAGACTGTACTTCCAGCCGAGGCGAGTTGATCCGGTCCGTTCGGCGCCGATACGCGGCGCCGACTTTGGCATCGCAAAAAACTGCGAACTCCACTAAAGCCAGGGTTGTGTCATCCACCCGCGACACCGCATAGATCGAATGCGTTGTCGGAAATGGGTCGGCGGGAAACATCGGGAGCAAACGTGGCAAAACCTTTTTCGGATATCGTCGTGGTGATCCCAGGACTGATCGGGTCCGTTCTTTCCAAGGACGGCAAGGCCTTGTGGGGTACGTCGCCGGGCGCTTTGTGGCGGGTGGTCGCGGGCGGCGCGCTGGATCAACTCGCGCTTGGCGGATCCGATAACGAAGAGGATGATCTAGGAGACGGCATTTCCGCGACGGCGCTCATCGACAACATCGAGATGATACCGGGTCTTTGGAAGCAGGGAGGCTATTCGATTCTAGCCGACAAGCTCGTCAAAGGCATGAGCCTGGTCCGAGACGAGAATTACTTCGAATTCCCCTACGATTGGCGGCGCAGCAACCGGGTATCCGCCCGCAAGCTTGCTGCACTCGTTCCAGGATGGCTGGCTTCATGGCGCACCAAGAGCGGCAACGCGGACGCCAAGGTCGTATTCATAGTGCACTCCATGGGCGGCTTGGTCGCACGCTATTACATGGAGTGTCTGGACGGATGGCGCACGACGCGGACCCTCATCAGCTTCGGAACGCCCTATAGAGGTTCGGGCAATGCGCTCGGATTTCTGAGCAACGGCTTCGCCTGGAATGTCGGACCGCTGAAGGCCTTCGATGGCACCAAGGCCATCCGATCGTTCGATTCCGTGTACCAATTGCTTCCGACATATGGTTTCGTAGATGCCGGAGGCACCGGGCTGGTGCGTGTCTCCGAACTCGATCTTCCGAATGTGGACCGGCAGCGCGCGACGCGGGCCCAGCAGTTTCACGAAGAGATATTCGCCGCTCAGGAGCGAAACAGGTCGTCGGAAGGGTACGGCCCGACCGTCAGGCCTATCGTCGGTATCGAACAGCCAACCTTCCAGTCGGCGAAACTGGAGGAAGGCACATTGAGCCTTCTGACCTCGCACGAAGGCACCGACAACAAGGGCGACGCGACCGTACCGCGCGTCTCGGCGATTCCCTTCGAGATCGATCAGAACGCCGCGATCTACATCGCGAACACGCATTCCGCGCTTCAGAGCGACGACACCTCGGACGCGCAGTTGAGGGGCATTCTGACGGAATCCGGCATCGATCTGCACAAGTACCGGGACGCGGGCTTCGCCGGCAAGATCGGACTCCGTGTCGACGATGCCTATACGTCGCGAGCACCGATCTCCGTCGCCGCCACCCCAAGCAAATACGTGCAGAAACTCGACGGCGTCGTTCATCGGCTCGACCAGCAGGTCGCGCCGATGAACATCGTGCTCTGGCCATCCGATGGGCATTACAAGAGGGATTTGACGCTTCCGGCGGGCCTTTATCGCATCGAACTTAAGCATGAGGGCTTTCATCCGGTAAGCGACGTCTTTCTTGTCGCGGACGAATGACATGACTGGATCTGCGGAAATGCCGAACGATTTGCTTTGGTCCTGGCAGACGCGACGTCATGATCTCGGTTGGAGCGTCGACGAGGTGCGCGACAGCCGACAGGAGCTTTTAGATCCCGCGATCGCTGGACACCAGCGCGCCTGGATGGACCCGTCTTGGTTCGAGACGATCGGATCTCTCAGAAGGATGAGCGATCAGCTATTCGAGTTGAGCATCGAGTGCTTCCGGACGAAGATGATCGTGACCGGCAACGTCATCAGCGAAACGGCGAAGCACCGGATACAGTCCGTCCTCGTCCGGTATTGCACGCCGAAGGGGATCAGGCTCGCGAACAGGTTGGAGGTCACGGCTCCTTTCCACCCGGCCGAGGACAACGAATACGAACGCCCCGTTTCACGTCGTATCGCGATGGACTCGGCGTTCGTCCCCCCTCCGTCCGAGCCGCCGGTGGGCATTGTTGTCGATCGCTACCCGGCGATCCGATCGGATCAACTACCGGTGGAAGGCGCAAACTTCCACTTCGAGGTCGACCTGAAAGCGGAGCCTGACCCTACGACGGATGCGGAGCCGGTCTCCTTCAAGGACGTGCCCAGCAATTGGCGGAGCATGGAAGTCGGCGTCGAAGTCCACTCCTCCCGGCTCGTCTTCAGGGAAGGCGAGAACCGAAAGACCATCACCGTCCTGCGCGAGGGAACGACCCTGCCGGTCGGTTTCTCGGCGACCGTGTCGGCTTCGACGGGCAACGCCTCGCCGTTGGAAATTCTCGCCATCTTCACCTACCGAGACCGCTTCAGCGGAATGGTTAGGCGGTCGTTCGAGGTGCAGCCAGCGCCCATCTCCGCTCCGCAGGTCGCTGCATCGGGATCGGTCGGACGCGTGAGCCTGGTCGCGACCGACGCGCCGGATCTCACCGTCAAGATCATCAGTCTGGACGGAGATGGAAATTACCTCTGGAGTCTCGACGCGCAAAACGGGCGAAAACTTGGGTTGCCGGCCCGCGAGGCAAGGATGAATCTCGGCACGTCGACGGGAGAATACGCGAGCGCGTTGCTGGCGGAGTGTCCGCAATTGGGTCGTCCCCGTCACGCCAGCGTGCTGCGCGGCATCGGGGAAACGATCTGGAAGGCAAGCCCGGATGCCTTCAAGGCTCTCTACAGAGACCTCCACGTCAAGTTCGGACCCGAGTTCGCCATCCAGATCGTCACTGACGAACCCCACATTCCTTGGGAGATGATGCATCCGGACGATACGTCCGGAGTCCCAGCGCCCGATCATCTATTCATGACCCATCCGATCGCCCGCTGGTTCTTGAGTTCCGGCGGGATCATGCCAGCATCCTTCGAGCCCGGTTCGATCGCGAGCTTCGTGCCCGAATATGAGGACGGCAACAGTCTCCCCGCGGCGCTGGAAGAGGGAAGATGGCTTCAAAGGGAGCTTGGGGCGCTTCCCCAGACCGCGACCTACGCGCACTTCACCGAGTTCTGGGGCGCAAAGGCGCACGCCGAGCCCGTCGCCGTTCTTCACTTCGCAGGGCATGGCGACACGGATCAGGCTGGCGTCGCCAGGATCGAACTTCTCGACGGCTGGGTCGACTGCAACGAAGTCCATAGCGGCGTGACCCTGGGACGCCGAAACGGCACTTTCGTGGTACTGAACGCATGCAAGACCGGCGTCGTCAGATACCAGATCGGGCTGGCTTCGGGGTGGGCGGCAAGTCTAACGGGACGTGGATTCGGCGGCGTCCTCGCACCGCTGTGGGCGGTCCAGGACGGATGCGCATCGCAGATCGTCCAAGACTATCTGAAGAGCTTCATCGCAGGCATGCCGGTGGGCCGCGCCATGCTCGCCGCCCGGACGGTCGCACGCCATGATTCTTCTACGCCGTATGCATACGTCGCGCACGGCGACGTGATGGCACGCATGAAACAGGCGTCCGCCTAGACCGGGACGGTCGCTAGAAGCTCGGCTGGAATCTTCGGCAGCACTTCCGCGAACAGATCGCCGCCGGCGTCGGACGGCGTACGGATGGAGACGATCAATGAATAATTGATGCGCCGTTCGTACCTATCCTGGCCCGGCATGTCGCCCCACCATCCGCGCATGGGCACGACGGAGATCCCGCTGCGACCGGCCATTTCGTATGCGGGTCCTCGCCAAACATCCTGGACCAGCGTTCCCTTCGAACGGGACGACAGGATCCATCCGCTGTCGCTTCCCGGGCTTTGGATCATCTCGCCGCTTGCAAGCTCGTTGTTGCGCAGTTGCGCCCTGCTGTCGCTTTCGCCGTTCCGCTGTACGTCGAACTTGAGACGGTGCGAAGCATACCGGTCCGCGGCGCGGCCCCTCGATGCCGCATGCGGATCCGGCTCGATGAAGTAGGAGAGCGTGCAGCGCATCTCGACCACCGTCGACGACAGTGCGCGAAGCACGACCTCCGGCCATGGCAGCTTGAAATACTTCATCTGCTTGAGCCTGATCGTCGAGAGCTTGCCCCCCTTCATCAACCGCTCATACGGCTGCAGGTCGTCCTCGACGATCATCGTCAACGCGTTGGAAGCGCTTGAGAAGAGGCGCTGTTCGTCAGGCACGCCCCAACCGTACCGTCCCAGCAACAGATTTGCCGCCTGCTGGGCGTTGGCGCCGGCCTCGCGCAGGCGGGTGGCCTGCTGCAGCATGGCTGGCGTCCACTCCGCCGCATGAACCATGAGGCCGCGGATCGTCTCCATCCGGTACATCGGATAACGCGCCGCCAATCTGGTCGCGAGACCCGCCGCCAGTGCCGTCGCCGTGCTCGTCTCGCCTGATGTCGCCAGAGGCGTCGCCGGCGTCAGTCGGGACGTCGTCAGCACCATGTGTTCCTCGGACGGCCTGGTGTACAGCCCATCGTCGTCGATCGAGAAGTTGCCGCCTTCCATGACGATGTCGGGCTTGCTCGCGTGCGGACGCAGCCAAGGTCCGGCCGTCCTCGATGTCGGCATGAGATCTCCGACGGGTGCGACCAGCCTGCTCCAGCCGTGATCCTTCAGACTTACGGCGCCGACCGACAGCGCATTGAATGCCTGGGCCGGCGACTGGATGCCGAAGCGATCGTTGCGGTCCACGTAATCCGCGACCTGATAGGGCTCCAGCGGCGAATGCGGCACATTCCCGACCGCAGCACAGAACAGACGGGTTTGCTCCCCGTCGCCATAAGCAAGTTGGTCCAGAACGGCAGAAGTGCTTGTCGGGCGACCGTCTTCCGTTTCGCCTTGAGCCGTCTGGGCAAGGCAGAACACCCTACGGTGAGGCTCCTTCTCGACCAGCGCCACAGCTCTGCCGAGCGCGTCGCGGGCCGGGATGTCGCCTGGCGGCGTGGGCGATGCGACGACCACCGACTCGAGTGCCGTCTCGAGGATAAGCGGCGCCGACGAGGAAGTGACGTCCTGCAGATCTCCGAACTGGGCGATGCCGGCCATCTTCGTGCCATGGCCCCTGGAGTCGCTCGCTCCCCACGACTGTCTGAGAGTGTAGCACCGCGCTTGTGGCAGCGAGCTCGCCAGCAGGGGGTG
>CALRLJ020000006.1:0-22132 GCA_943368635.1 Sediminibacterium ginsengisoli
ATGCCGCAGACCATCGAAGCCATCCGCCACGCCAAGGCGGCCAAGGTTCCGATCATCGTCGCCATCAACAAGTGCGATCTGCCCGACGCCAAGCCCGAGCGGGTCCGTCCGATCGGCGATGATTCCGACCACAACCTCATCAGGCACCAGCGCGCCGCTGGCCATGATGTCCTTTGCCTTGAGGCCGACGGGTGTTCCGGCTGCGACGGCAGCACGCAACATCTCTCCGGTGGAGAGCTGAACGATACCGTGCTTGTGAACCAGCCGTTGCGCCTGTGTTCCCTTGCCCGCCCCCGGCGGCCCGAGAAGAATCAACCTCATTTACGGCGGCCCCTCAATTTCGATTTACGGATCAGCCCTTCGTACTGGTGCGCCAGCAAGTAGCCCTGCACCTGGGCAACCGTATCCATCGTCACACTGACGACGATCAGCAGCGACGTGCCGCCGAGATAGAAAGGCACCGACGCATAGGAAATCAGGATTTCCGGAATGAGACAGACGACCGCGAGATAGATCGCGCCGACCACCGTGATGCGCGACAGAACGTAGTCGATATATTCGGCCGTTCGCTCGCCGGGACGGATGCCCGGAATGAAGCCGCCGTGCTTCTTCAGATTGTCGGCGGTCTCGGTCGGATTGAACACGATCGCCGTATAGAAGAATGCGAAGAACACGATCATCGCGAGATACAGCACGAGAAACAGCGGACGGCCGTGGCTGAGTTGCGTCGTCAGCCACTGGAACCATTCCGGCCCCTTGCCTGCATTGAAGCTCGCGATCGTGGTCGGCAGCAGCAGCAGCGACGACGCGAAGATCGGCGGAATGACGCCCGCGGTGTTGAGCTTGAGCGGCAGATGCGAAGACTGGCCTTCGAACATCTTGTTGCCGACCTGGCGCTTCGGATACTGGATCAGCAGGCGGCGCTGCGCGCGCTCGACGAACACGATCAGCATGATCACGGCAACGGCCATGATGATGATCGCGAGAATCAGGAACGTCGACAGCGCGCCCTGACGTCCAAGCTCGAGCGTGCCGGCAATAGCCGAAGGCAGTTCGGCGACGATGCCCGCGAGAATAATCAGCGAGATGCCGTTGCCGATGCCGCGCGAGGTGATCTGCTCGCCCAGCCACATCAGGAACATGGTGCCGCCAACCAGCGTGATCGTGGTCGACAGGCGGAAGAACATGCCGGGGTCGGCGACGACATTGCCCGCGCCTTCGAGACCGATGGAGATGCCGTAAGCCTGGAACGCCGCGAGAATGACGGTGAGATAACGGGTGTACTGGTTGATCTGCTTGCGGCCCGACTCGCCCTCTTTCTTGAGGGCTTCGAGCTGCGGCGAAACGGTGGTCAGCAGCTGAAGAATGATCGATGCCGAGATGTACGGCATGATGTTCAGCGCGAAGATCGCCATGCGGTGGATGCCGCCGCCCGCGAACATGTTGAACATGCCGAGAATGCCGCCAGCCTGCGACTTGAAGACCTGCTCCCAGATGTTCGGATCGATGCCCGGCAGCGGGATGTAAGTGCCCAGCCGATAAACAAGCAGCGCACCCAGTGTGAACCAGATGCGCTTCTTGAGTTCGTCAGCCTTGGCAAACGCCGAAAAGTTGAGGTTTGCCGCTAATTGTTCCGCTGCAGAGGCCATCCGAGGCTCCGATCCTTTTGTTCGTCATGACCGGCGCACCGTCGATCACGACGGCGTCGCTTCGCTTGCCTATGGCCGGTCGTCCGCGATTTCGAGACTTCGTACAATCATATAGGAAGTCGAGCCGCGGATGCCCGTCACAAGGGCGGGATCGATAGAACCTTACGAAGCCTTCCGGTTCGGCTTCTTGGCAGCAGCCTTCTGCGCGGCTGCATCCTTGGCCGGTGCCAGGATCTTCACCGTGCCGCCGGCCTTCTCGACTGCCTCGATCGCGGTCTTGGTCGCGCCGTGCACTTCGATGGTAAGCTTTGCCTTGAGTTCGCCACGGCCGAGCAGCCGCACGCCATCCTTCGAACGGCGCAGCAGGCCGGACTTCACCAGCGATTCCGCGTTGACGGTCGCCTTGGCGTCCAGCTTCTTGGCATCGATCGCTTCCTGAAGACGGTCGAGATTGACCTCCGTCAGGTCGAGCCGGAAAATGTTGTTGAAGCCGCGCTTCGGCAGGCGGCGATGCAATGGCATCTGGCCGCCTTCAAAGCCCTTGATGCGCACACCCGAGCGCGCGGTCTGGCCCTTGCCGCCACGGCCTGCCTGCTTGCCCTTGCCGGAGCCAATGCCACGGCCAACGCGCATGCGCTTCTTGCGCGAGCCGCTGTTGTCGGCGATCTCATTGAGCTTCATCGCTTGCTTCCTTACTTCTCGTCGACGACGCGAACGAGGTGCTTGACCTTGTCGATCATGCCGCGAACCGCAGGCGAATCCTGCAATTCGGAGACACGGCCGATCTTGTTGAGACGCAGACCGATCAGGGTCGCGCGCTGCGCGGCCTGACGGCGGATCGGGCTGCCCGTCTGCTCGACCTTGATGGTTTTCGTTGCGGCCTTGGCCATAGTCTTAACTCCAAAACGTCTTTTCAGACCGGCATGATCTTATCGGAAAACCGGAAGACCGATTTTCCGAATCATGCCCTATTTATTCCGCGACAGCTTCCGCATCGCCGCCGACCCGGCGGGACTGCAACGTGGACACCTTGAGGTTGCGGCGAGCCGCAACCGAGCGTGGCGAATCCTGATGCTTCAGCGCGTCGAACGTGGCGCGAACCATGTTGTAAGGGTTCGACGAACCGATCGACTTTGCCACCACGTCCTGGATGCCGAGCGTCTCGAACACAGCGCGCATCGGGCCACCCGCGATGATGCCGGTACCGGCAGGTGCGGAGCGGAGATAGACGCGTCCGGCGCCGTGACGGCCGGCAATGTCGTGATGCAGCGTGCGGCCATCGCGCAGAGCAACGCGCGTCAGGTTACGCTTGGCCGACTCAGTCGCCTTGCGGATCGCTTCAGGAACTTCGCGCGCCTTGCCGTGGCCGAAACCGACCCGGCCCTTTTGATCGCCAATGACGACCAGCGCTGCAAAACCGAAGCGCTTACCGCCCTTGACGACCTTCGCCACACGATTGATGTGGACGAGCTTGTCGACGAACTCGCTGTCGCGCTCTTCCCGATCTCGCCGCTGACCGCCGCGTTCGCGTTCACCTGCCATGGTGTTTTCCAATCCTTGCGGGGCTCGCCTTGCGACTCGCGCCCCTGTCCTTGTGTCCGTTCAAAACCAAATTCAAAAGCTGAGCTTAGAAGCTCAGGCCGCTTTCCCGCGCGGCTTCGCCGAGCGCCTTGACGCGGCCGTGGTAAAGATAACCACCACGGTCGAAAATTACTTCCTTGACGCCGTTCTTCACAGCGCGTTCCGCCAGCAGCTTGCCGACAGCCTTCGCCGCATCGATGTCGGCGCCGGTCTTGCCGGCATCGCGCATCGTCTTTTCGAGCGACGAGGCCGAAGCCAGCGTCGTTCCCTTCAGGTCGTCGATGACCTGAGCGTAGATGTGCTTCGACGAGCGGAACACCGACAGGCGCGGACGCCCGTTGGCCGTCCGGCGCAGCGCGAGACGCACGCGCTGCTTGCGCCGGGCATTCGTGACTTTGAGTTTCGACATGACCGGCTCCGTTACTTCTTCTTGCCTTCCTTGCGGAAGATAAATTCGTTGGCGTACCTTACGCCCTTGCCCTTGTAAGGCTCCGGCGGACGATAGCTGCGGATCTCGGCGGCAACCTGGCCGACGCGCTGGCTGTCGTTGCCGACGATGGTGATTTCAGTCGGCTTCGGCACCGTGATCGTGATCCCTTCCGGGATCGCATAGAGCACGTCGTGGCTGTAGCCGAGCGCGAGCTGAAGGTTCTTGCCCTGGAGAGCGGCGCGATAGCCGACGCCGGTGATTTCCAGCTTCTTCTCGAAACCCTTGGTGACGCCTTCGACCAGGTTAGCGATCTGGGCGCGAGCGGTACCGTACAGCGAACGGGCGCGCTTGGTCTCGAAGCGCGGCGCAACCGTAATCGCGCCGTCCTTCATTTCGACCGACACGTCGTCGTGCACCACAAACTGAAGTGCGCCTTTCGGCCCCTTCATCTTGACGGTCTGCCCTTCGAGATTCGCGGTGACGCCCGAGACAATCGGAACGGGTCGTTTGCCTACGCGTGACATAATCGTTCCTTCCTTAGAACACCGTGAAGAGAACTTCGCCGCCCACATTCGCGTCACGCGCGTCGTGGTCAGCCATGATTCCCTTCGGCGTCGACAGCACAGAAATGCCGAGACCGTTCTTCACGCGCGGCAGGTTCTTCACCGAGGCGTAAACACGGCGCCCTGGCTTGGAAACTCGCTCGATTTCGCGGATGACAGGTTCGCCATCGAAATACTTCAGCTCGATCTCAAGCTCGTTGTGACCGCCGGCATGCTCGACCGCTGCGTAACCGCGGATATAACCCTCGGTCTTGAGCACTTCGAGAACGTTGGCGCGCATCTTCGAGCCCGGGGTCGAAACCTTGGACTTGGAGCGCATCTGCGCGTTGCGGATGCGGGTGATGAGATCGCTGATGGGATCGTGCGTTGACATGTTCGACCCTCCTTACCAGCTGGACTTGACGAGGCCGGGAATAAGGCCCTTCGAGCCGTACTCACGGAGTGCAATGCGGCTCATCTTGTTCTTGCGATAAACCGCGCGCGAACGACCGCTGATCTCGCAACGGTTGCGGATGCGGGTCGCCGACGAATTGCGCGGCATCTCGGCAAGCTTGATCGTTGCCGCAAAACGCTCTTCCATCGGCTTCTTCTTGTCGGCGATGATCGCCTTCAATTTCGAGCGCTTGGCCGCAGCGTTCTTCGTCATCTTCTGACGCCGGTTATTCTTCTCGACTGAACTTTTCTTCGCCATACGAGTAGTCTCCATACCTTTCCGCGTTTGAGACGCTGACTAGTTCAGTGTCTCACTGCCGGAACGGAAAATTAAATGCGTTCAACAACGCACGCGCCTCGTCGTCGGTGGGCGCGGATGTGCAGATCGTAATGTCCATGCCCCAGGTCTCGCCCGACTTGTCGTAGTCGATTTCCGGGAACACGAGATGCTCCTTGAGGCCGAGGGAGTAATTGCCCCTGCCGTCGAAGCTCTTTGGATTGAGGCCGCGGAAGTCGCGAACGCGAGGCAGCGCGATGTTCACAAGACGATCGATGAAATCGTACATCTTGGACTTGCGCAGCGTCACCTTGGCGCCGATGGCCTGGCCTTCACGCAGCTTGAAGGTCGCGATTGCCATGCGGGAATGCGTGACAATCGGCTTCTGGCCGGCGATCAGCGCGAGATCGGCAGCAGCCAACTCGACCTTCTTACGGTCGTTGACAGCTTCGCCGATGCCCATGTTGAGCACGACCTTTTCGAGAACCGGCACCTGCAGGGCGTTCGTGTAACCGAACTGCTCAACCAGCTTGCCGCGGATCTCGTTGTCGAATTGCGTGCGAAGACGCGGAACGTATGCGGTCTCAGCCATCGATCTCTGCTCCCGAGCTCTTGGCGATGCGCACCTTGGTGCCATCCTTCTGAATCTTGAAGCCAACGCGGGTCGGCTTACCGTCCTTGCCGACAATCGCGATGTTCGACAGGTGGATCGGCGCCTCTTTCGAGATGATGCCGCCTTCCTGCGCCTGGGTCTGCTTCTGGTGACGCTTCACCAGATTGACGCCACGCACCAGCGCCTTGTTGTCGGTGGGACGCACCTCGAACACTTCGCCGGTCCGGCCCTTGTCGCGGCCGTTCAGCACGATGACCTTGTCACCCTTGCGGATCTTGGCAGCCATTACAGCACCTCCGGCGCAAGCGAGATGATCTTCATGTGGTTCTTGGCGCGAAGCTCGCGAGGCACCGGCCCGAAGATACGGGTACCGACCGGCTCGGACTGGTTGTTGATCAACACAGCCGCATTGCGGTCGAAACGGATCACGGAACCATCGGCGCGGCGAATATCCTTCGCAACGCGAACGACAACCGCCTTCATGACGTCGCCCTTCTTCACCTTCCCGCGAGGGATGGCTTCCTTGATGGAAACGACAATGATGTCACCCACAGTCGCGTACCGGCGCTTGGAACCTCCAAGAACCTTGATGCACATGACACGGCGCGCGCCGGAATTATCGGCCACGTCGAGGTTGGTCTGCATCTGAATCATTGATGCACCTCGTCCTCTTTCTGATGCGCGAAGTTGCGCTTAAGCTGATTTCGTTTCGGCCTGGACAACCGTCCAGCGCTTCAACTTCGAGAGTGGTTTGCTTTCCTCAATTCGAACCAGGTCGCCCGCCTTGAACTGATTGTTCTCGTCGTGCGCGTGGTAGTTCTTCGAACGTCGGATCGTCTTCTTGTAGATCGGGTGGGTGAAGCGGCGGTCGACACGCACGACAACGGTCTTGTCCTGCTTGTCGCTGACGACGACGCCCTGGAGAGTACGCTTTGGCATCTTTCGCCCCTTACTTCTTTTTGCCGTCGCGCTTCTGCGCGGCGACAGTCTTGATGCGTGCGATATCGCGGCGAGCTTCACGCAGGCGCGAGGTGTTCTCGAGCTGCCCGGTGGCGCGCTGGAAGCGCAGGTTGAACCGCTCCTTCTTCAGATTGAGGACGGCTTCGTCCATCTGATCGGGGCTCATCGCGCGGATATCTTCAGCTTTCAAATCGGCCATGGTGGTTCCTTACTCCGCAATGCGCGCAACGAAGCGCGTCTTGATCGGAAGTTTGGCGGCAGCGAGCGACAGTGCTTCCTTCGCGGTCTGCTGGGTCACGCCGTCGATCTCGAAAATGAGACGACCGGGCTTGACGCGGGCAACCCACAATTCAGGCGTACCCTTGCCCGAACCCATTCGCACTTCGGCGGGCTTCTTCGAGACCGGCAGATCCGGGAATACACGGATCCAGACGCGGCCGGCACGCTTCATGTGACGGGTCAGCGCGCGACGGGCGGCTTCGATCTGGCGCGCGGTGATGCGCTCCGGCGCCATCGCCTTCAGGCCGAACTGGCCGAAAGACAACGTCGCGCCCGACGAGGCGACGCCGTGGATACGGCCCTTATGCGCCTTGCGGAACTTTGTCTTCTTTGGTTGCATCATGGCTTACGCCCTCAAACCTTCTTCGAATTTCAATCAAGCCGCATCGCGACGGGGCGGACGTCCGCTATCGCCTTCGGCCATCTTCTTGTCCTGCGCCATCGGATCGTGCTCAAGGATTTCGCCCTTGAAGATCCAGACCTTGACACCGCAGGTGCCGAAGGTCGTGAACGCGGTGGCAACACCGTAGTCCACGTCGGCACGCAGCGTGTGCAAAGGCACGCGGCCTTCACGATACCATTCCATACGCGCGATTTCGGCGCCGCCGAGACGGCCCGAGCAGTTGATGCGGATGCCTTCGGCGCCCAGACGCATCGCCGACTGAACAGCGCGCTTCATGGCACGGCGGAAAGCAACGCGGCGCTCGAGCTGCTGTGCGATCGATTCCGCAACCAGGGTCGCATCGAGCTCCGGCTTGCGGATTTCGATGATGTTGATCACGACGTCGGAGTCGGTGATCGCAGCAACCTTCTGGCGCAGCTTGTCGATGTCAGCGCCCTTCTTGCCGATCACGACGCCTGGACGGGCGGAGTGGATCGACACGCGGCACTTCTTGTGCGGGCGCTCGATCACGATACGCGCGACCGCAGCCTGCTTCAGTTCCTTCATCAGCATGGAGCGGATGCGGATGTCCTCGTGGAGGAGCTTCGCATACTCGTTCTTGCCGGCGAACCAACGGGAATCCCAGGTCCGGTTAATGCCCAGACGCAGCCCGATTGGATTGATCTTCTGACCCATCGTCTTCTCCCGCCCTTAGGCGCTCGCCTCGGCCTCGACCTGACGAACGACGATCGTCAGCTGCGAGAACGGTTTAAATACACGACCCGAACGGCCACGGCCGCGCGGTGCGAAACGCTTCATCACGATGCCGTTGCCAACATGCGCCTCTGCGACGACCAGAGCGTCGACATCGAGGTCATGGTTGTTTTCGGCGTTCGCAATCGCGGACTCCAGACACTTCTTGACGTCGCCTGCGATCCGCTTGCGCGAGAACTGCAGGTCGGCGAGCGCAGACGATGCCTTCTTGCCGCGGATCAACTGCGCAACAAGGTTCAGCTTCTGCGGGCTGACGCGAAGCATGCGGGCTACCGCCTTTGCCTCGTTATCCGGGAGAACCCGTTCGCGCTTTGGTTTGCTCATGACTAAGTCCTCAAGCCCTTACTTCTTGGCTTTCTTGTCGCCCGAATGGCCGTGGAAGGTCCGCGTCGGCGAGAACTCGCCGAACTTGTGGCCAACCATTTCCTCGTTCACGGCAACCGGAACATGCTTCTGACCGTTGTAGACGCCGAAGGTGAGTCCCACGAACTGCGGGAGGATCGTCGAGCGGCGGCTCCAGATCTTGATAACGTCGTGACGGCCGGACGAACGCGCGGCATCTGCCTTCTTGAGCAGAGAGCCTTCAACGAACGGGCCTTTCCAGACTGAACGAACCATGTCCGGCGTTTCCTTACTTCTTCTTCCGCTTGTGGCGGCTGATGAGAATGAACTTGTTGGTCGACTTGTTAGAACGCGTCTTCTTGCCCTTGGTCGGCTTGCCCCACGGAGTAACCGGGTGACGGCCGCCCGAGGTGCGGCCTTCGCCGCCGCCGTGCGGATGGTCGACGGGGTTCATCACGACGCCGCGGTTATGCGGACGCCAGCCCATCCAGCGGGTACGACCGGCCTTGCCGATCGAAATGTTCATGTGGTCCGGGTTCGACACTGCGCCGATCGTGCCCACGCAACGGCCATGAACCAGACGCTGCTCGCCCGAATTCAGACGAACGATGACGAAGTCATGATCGCGGCCGACGACCTGAGCGTAGGTGCCCGCGGAGCGAGCAATCTGGCCGCCCTTCCCGATCTTCAGCTCGACGTTATGAACGATCGTGCCCACCGGCATGTTGCCGAGCGGCATGACGTTGCCCGGCTTCACGTCGACATAAGCGCCGGCGATAACCGTATCGCCAACAGCCAGACGCTGCGGCGCCAGGATATAGGCCTGCTCGCCATCGGCGTAGGTGATCAGCGCGATGAACGCGGTGCGGTTCGGATCGTATTCCAGGCGCTCGACCTTGGCCGGAACGTCGACCTTCTTACGCTTGAAGTCGACGATGCGGTACGTCTTCTTGTGGCCACCGCCGCGGAAGCGAACCGTGATGCGACCCGTATTGCCACGGCCGCCATTCGAGTGCTTGCCCTCGGTCAGAGCCTTGACAGGCTTGCCCTTGTACAGCGCCGAACGATCGACCATCACCAGCTGGCGCTGGCCTGGCGTCGTGGGGTTGAATTTTTTCAATGCCATCGTCGTTAGCCTTACAGTCCGGTGGTCACGTCGATGCGATGACCCTCTTCGAGGGTCACGACCGCGCGCTTGGTATCCGACTGAGAACCGAACTGGCCGCGGAAGACTTTCGTCTTGCCCTTGCGAACCAGCGTGTTGACGCTCTTCACCTTGACGTCGAACAGCTTCTCAATCGCGTCCTTGATCTGCGGCTTGGTCGCCTTGGCCGCCACCTTGAACACAACCTTGTTGTGCTCGGAAGCAATGGTGGCCTTTTCGGTCACGACCGGAGCGACAATGATGTCGTAGTGGCGCGAGTCATGAGTGCTCATTTGAAGCGCGCCTCCAACGCATCCAGTGCCGCCTTGGTCAGAACGAGCTTCTGACGGCGCAGAATGTCATAGACGTTGATGCCCTGGATCGGCAGCACGTCGATGTGCGGAATGTTGCGGGCCGCGGCTGCGAAACCGGTGTTCACTTCAGCGCCGTCGATGATCAGCGCGTTGGTGATTTCCAGACCCGAGAAGTGTCCGAGCAGCGCCTTGGTCTTGGCTTCCTTCAGATCGGCGTTCTCGATCACGATGAGACCGCCGTCCTTGGCCTTCGCCGACAGAGCATGACGCAGGCCGAGCGCGCGAACCTTCTTCGGCAGATCGTGCGCATGGGAGCGGACGACCGGACCGAATGCACGGCCACCGCCGCGGAACTGCGGAACGCGAGCCGAACCATGACGCGCACCACCGGTGCCCTTCTGCTTGTACATCTTCTTGCCGGTGCGCCAGATCTCCGCACGGCCCTTGGCCTTGTGCGTGCCTGCCTGCCGCTTGGCGAGCTGCCAGTTGACGACGCGCTGGATCAGATCCTTGCGCGGCTCGAGACCGAAGATCTCGTCCGACAGCTGCACGGAGCCGGCCGATTTACCTTCAAGGGTTGTGACCTTCAATTCCATCACGCGCCCTCCTCTGCCGGTGCCGCTTCAGGAGCAGCGTCGGTTCCGCCAGCCAGCTTGAACTTGCCGGGCTTCGGCGCATCCTTCGGCAATGCTTTCTTCACCGCATCGCGCACGGTGATCCATCCGCCCTTGGAGCCGGGAACGGCGCCTTCGATGAGCAGAAGGCCGCGCGCCACGTCCGTCTGGACGACGCGCAGGTTCAGCGTGGTGATCCGATCGACGCCCATGTGACCGGGCATCTTCTTGTTCTTGAAGGTCTTGCCGGGATCCTGACGTCCGCCGGTCGAACCGATCGAACGATGCGAGACCGAGACGCCGTGGGTTGCGCGCAAGCCGCCGAAATTCCAGCGCTTCATGCCGCCCGCGAAGCCCTTGCCGACCGAGGTGCCCGTCACATCGACGAACTGGCCGACAACGAAATGGTCCGCCTGGATTTCCGCGCCGACCGGGATCAGCGAGTCTTCCGAGACGCGGAATTCCGCGACCTTGCGCTTTGGCTCGACCTTGGCGACGGCGAACTGGCCGCGCTCAGCCTTCGGCAGATAGACGCTTTTGCGCGAGCCCGAACCGAGCTGCAAAGCGACATAACCGTTCTTGTCAGTCGTGCGATGGCCAACAACCTGGCAATTGCCCAACTTGAGCACAGTCACAGGGATATGTTCACCGGTCTCCGTAAAGACCCGTGTCATCCCGACCTTTTGTGCGATCACTCCGGAGCGCATCGGCGTGCTTCCTGTTCTTTCTGTCCGCGACCTGCGAACTTAACAAAAATCTCTAGTGGGCATGACCTGATCCGAAAACCGGTGCCCACTTTTCGGGGTCATGCTCAGAGCTTGATCTCGACGTCGACACCGGCGGCCAGGTCGAGCTTCATCAGCGCGTCCACGGTCTGAGGGGTCGGATCGACGATATCGAGAAGACGCTTGTGAGTACGCATCTCGAACTGCTCGCGGCTCTTCTTGTCGACGTGCGGCGAACGGTTGACGGTGAACTTCTCGATGCGGGTCGGAAGCGGAATGGGTCCGCGAACCTGTGCACCGGTACGTTTTGCCGTGTTCACGATCTCGCGGGTCGACGTATCGAGAATTCGATGGTCGAACGCCTTGAGACGAATGCGAATATTCTGGCCGTTCATTGCCGCTGTCTTTCTTGTCCGTCACGACCGGTCAGCCCGGCCATCCACGTTTTATTCAGAGGGTCGTGAATGCCCGGTCTTGCGACCGGGCATGCGACGGATCGTTTGTTACTCAATGATGCTGGAGACGACGCCCGAACCAACGGTGCGGCCGCCTTCACGGATAGCGAAGCGGAGCTTCTCTTCCATTGCGATCGGCACGATCAGGTGCACTTCCATCGCGATGTTGTCGCCAGGCATCACCATCTCGGTGCCTTCCGGCAGATGAACCACGCCCGTCACGTCAGTCGTGCGGAAGTAGAACTGCGGACGGTAGTTGGTGAAGAACGGCGTATGACGGCCACCCTCTTCCTTGGTGAGGATGTAGGCCTCAGCCTTGAACTTGGTGTGCGGCTTGACCGAACCCGGCTTGCAGAGAATCTGGCCGCGCTCGACTTCCTCGCGCTTGGTGCCGCGAAGCAGTGCGCCGATGTTGTCGCCAGCCTGGCCCTGATCGAGCAGCTTGCGGAACATTTCAACGCCGGTGACGATGGTCTTCTGGGTGTCCTTCAGACCGACGATTTCGATTTCTTCGCCAACCTTGATGATGCCGCGCTCGACACGGCCGGTGACGACGGTGCCACGGCCCGAGATCGAGAACACGTCTTCGACCGGCATCAGGAACGGCTGGTCGATCGGACGAGCCGGCTGAGGAATGTTTTCGTCGACAGCCTTCATCAGCTCCAGAACGGCATCGTGGCCGAGCTTCGGATCCTTGTTCTCGAGCGCTGCGAGCGCCGAGCCGCGGATGATCGGAATGTCGTCGCCTGGGAAGTTGTACTTCGAGAGAAGTTCGCGAACTTCCATCTCGACCAGTTCGAGCAATTCCGGATCGTCGACCATGTCGCACTTGTTCAGGAACACGACGATCGCAGGAACGCCGACCTGACGGGCAAGCAGGATGTGCTCGCGGGTCTGCGGCATCGGGCCGTCTGCAGCCGACACGACCAGGATCGCGCCGTCCATCTGCGCAGCACCGGTGATCATGTTCTTCACGTAGTCGGCGTGGCCGGGGCAATCGACGTGAGCGTAATGGCGGTTCGCCGTCTCGTACTCAACGTGAGCGGTCGAGATGGTGATGCCGCGCGCCTTTTCTTCCGGCGCCTTGT
Source organism: Sediminibacterium ginsengisoli (assembly GCA_943368635.1). Lineage (GTDB taxonomy): Bacteria > Pseudomonadota > Alphaproteobacteria > Rhizobiales > Xanthobacteraceae > Afipia. The sequence goes on from CALRLJ020000006.1 coordinate 12,623, forward strand.
CGATCATGTCGTATGCCGTGAACGTGGCACCGCCCGTTTCCGCCAGAATCTTGGTGATCGCTGCGGTCAGCGATGTCTTGCCATGGTCGACGTGACCGATGGTGCCGATGTTACAGTGCGGTTTGTTACGTTCAAATTTAGCTTTAGCCATGACGTTCTCCGTTCAACTTTGACTTGCGTCAAAGAAATCAAGCAAACTTCTTCTGGACTTCTGCCGACACGGCGGCCGGCGCTTCAGCGTAGTGATCGAATTGCATCGAGAAGGTCGCGCGACCCTGGCTCATCGAGCGCAGGTTGTTCACGTAACCGAACATATTCATGAGCGGCACCATCGCGTTGATGACGTTGGCGTTGCCGCGCATGTCCTGGCCCTGAATCTGACCGCGACGTGAGTTCAAGTCGCCGATCACAGAACCCGTATAATCTTCAGGCGTCACGCACTCGACCTTCATGATTGGCTCGAGCAGGACTGACTTGCCCTTCTGCAAAGCTTCACGGAAGGCCGCACGCGCAGCGATTTCGAAGGCAAGCGCCGACGAGTCGACGTCGTGATACTTGCCGTCCACGAGAGAAACCTTGACGTCAACCACCGGGAAGCCGGCAACGACGCCCGACCCCATCACGCTGGCGAGTCCCTTTTCGACGCCGGGGATGTATTCCTTCGGAACCGCACCGCCGACGATTTTCGATTCGAACACGAAACCAGCACCCGGCTCGTTCGGCTCGACGACGAGCGACACTTCGGCGAACTGACCAGTACCGCCCGTCTGCTTCTTGTGGGTGTACTTAACTTCAGCCGTCTTGGTGATCTTCTCGCGGAACGCCACCTGCGGTGCGCCGATGTTCGCATCGACCTTGTAGGTACGGCGGAGAATATCGACCTTAATGTCGAGATGGAGTTCGCCCATGCCCTTGAGAATGGTCTGGCCAGACTCAAGATCCGTCGACACACGGAATGAAGGATCTTCAGCAGCGAGCTTTGCGAGAGCAACGCCCAGCTTTTCCTGATCGGCCTTCGACTTCGGCTCGATTGCGATTTCGATGACCGGCTCAGGGAATTCCATCTTTTCCAGGATGACCGGATGATCCGGGTCGCACAGCGTATCGCCGGTGCGAGTTTCCTTCAAACCAGCAAGCGCCACGATGTCGCCGGCAAACGCTTCCTTGATGTCTTCGCGGTTGTTCGCATGCATCAACAGCATGCGGCCGATACGCTCTTTGCGCTCTTTGGTCGAATTGATCGCGCCGGTGCCGCTGGTGAGCGTGCCCGAATAGATGCGGCAGAACGTGATGGTGCCGACGAACGGATCGTCCATGATCTTGAACGCGAGCAGCGACATCGGTGCGTCGTCCTTCGGAGCGCGGACGATCTCTGCGTTGTCGTTTTCAGGGTCCATACCCTTGATCGCAGGCACGTCGAGAGGCGACGGAAGATAATCGACAACCGCGTCGAGCAGCGGCTGAACGCCCTTGTTCTTGAAGGCCGAACCGCACAGCACTGGATAGAACGCGCCGGTGAGCACGGCCTTGCGGATCATGCGCTTCAGGGTCGCTTCGTCCGGCTCCTTGCCGTCGAGGAACGCGGTCAGAACCTCGTCGTCGAGTTCGACGGCGGCCTCAACCAGCTTCTCGCGATATTCCTTCGCCTTCTCGACGAGGTCGGCCGGGATATCGATGGTTTCGAACTTGGCGCCGAGCGCTTCGTTGTTCCAGAGATAGGCCTTCATGATCACGAGATCGACCATGCCGACGAAGTTGCTTTCTTCACCGATAGGAAGCTGGATCGCGACCGGCTTTGCGCCGAGACGCTTCACGATGTCATCGAGGCACTTGTAGAAATCAGCGCCGGTCTTATCCATCTTGTTGGCAAAAACGATGCGCGGAACCTTGTACTTGTCGCCCTGACGCCAGACGGTCTCGGTCTGCGGCTCAACGCCCTGGTTACCGTCGAGAACGACAACGGCACCGTCGAGCACGCGCAGCGAACGCTCGACTTCGATGGTGAAATCCACGTGGCCGGGAGTGTCGATGATGTTGAGACGCTTGCCTTCCCAGAAAGCAGTCGTCGCAGCCGACGTAATAGTGATGCCGCGCTCCTGCTCCTGCGTCATCCAGTCCATCGTCGCGGCACCTTCGTGCACTTCGCCGATTTTGTGGCTCTTGCCGGTATAATAGAGGATGCGCTCAGTCGTCGTCGTTTTACCGGCGTCGATGTGCGCCATGATACCGAAATTCCGGTAATCCTCGATGGCATGAAGGCGGGGCATAGGAACTGTCCTTAATTTCCGTTTATTTCGCCGTTACCAGCGATAGTGCGAGAAGGCACGGTTGGCTTCCGCCATCTTGTGCACGTCTTCACGCTTCTTGACCGCGTTGCCACGATTGTTCGACGCATCGAGCAGCTCCGCGGAGAGCCGTTCAGTCATCGTCTTCTCGTTGCGGCCACGCGCGGCCGTAATGATCCAGCGGATGCCCAGCGCCTGACGGCGCACGGAGCGAACTTCAACAGGCACCTGATAGGTGGCACCACCGACGCGGCGCGAGCGCACTTCGATGGTCGGCATGACGTTTTCCAGCGCCTGCTCGAACACCGGCAGCGGGCCCTGCTTGGTCTTGTTCTCGATCATCTCGAGCGCACCGTAAACGATGCTTTCAGCGGCAGACTTCTTGCCGTCGTACATGATCGAATTCATGAACTTCGTAATGATGATGTTCCCGAACTTCGGGTCCGGGTTCACTTCACGCTTTTCAGCAGAATGGCGACGCGACATCGTAAATGCTCCCGCTTACTTCGGACGCTTCGCGCCGTACTTCGAACGGCGCTGCTTGCGGTTCTTGACGCCCTGGGTATCGAGGACGCCGCGGAGGATGTGGTAGCGCACGCCGGGCAAATCCTTGACGCGGCCGCCGCGGATCATGACCACCGAGTGCTCTTGAAGGTTATGGCCTTCACCCGGAATGTAACCGATGACTTCGAAGCCGTTGGTCAAGCGCACCTTGGCGACCTTACGAAGCGCGGAGTTCGGCTTCTTCGGAGTCGTCGTATAGACGCGCGTGCAAACACCGCGCTTCTGCGGCGACTGCTGCAAAGCCGGCACCTTCTTACGGGCCTTCTGCGATTCGCGTGGCTTTGCGATCAGCTGGTTGATCGTCGGCATCGTTCACCCTTGTTCGCGCGAAACCTTACCGGTCCCGCAAATTCATTCGGAGCTAACCGCCCCACTCACTTCACTCCGGCACCATCCATTCCGCGTCGCACGTGTCATCGCGCAAAACGAAATCGCGCCACCCATTCATCGCTGAATGGAAAGCGCTTGAACGCCACAGAGGACCACAATCGAAACCGTGGTCATGCATCCGAGACTGAACTCATAAGGCGTGCGCGAAAGCGCGGTGGCCCGAGAGGTCAAGCTTGTCCTGGCATTGCCTGGCTAGTGCCGACAGCGTTTGAGCGACATTCGTCGAGGTTGGTGCCGTTTCATGCCGGACCAAGAAGTCCGGGCTGAAATGGTGGTCCGTTCCGACGTAAAAGAAGCTCACCGCCTGTCGTGAAGTGGCCGGGTTTTATAAGCCATGCACACTCAAGTCAAGGCTAAACGACATTGCAAAAGCGCAAGTGGCAGAGCCACTTCTTGCGTGCCGGAGGAAGCGGGCCGCGCGCCGATTGTAGCTCTCGCGGCGAATCTTTTGCCACACCGAATCTGCCCGATTCTGAGCCGCCCGCACCCCGATTTGGCTGCCGGCCGGGACCACCGCACGGACCACAGGCACCCGCTCCCGGCCCATAGAACAGCAAAAACGCCCCGCAAAAACGAATAATATCGTTTTATTTCAGTATTTTATATGAAGTTCCCGACGTGCCGGATTCACTGAGTCGGGGCGAGCCGCCGCTTGGCCGAGATCAGCGAGGTCGACCGCAGCCAGTCCCGCAGGTCGCGCAGCCGCTCATAGCCGTACTGCCGGGCCGCCTCCAGGCTGAACACCAGCGAGCGGGTGGAGCCGACATCCACCACCATGTCGACCATGGTTTTCCGGCTCGTCCAGAGCTGGGCCATGAAGCTGCCCTCCGCCGAGCACGAATCGATGACCTGGACGTCGGTCGCGGTGAAAAGCTGTTCGGTCAGTTTGTCGATCAGAACCGCGCCCGGCGAGTACTTGGCGAATTCGGTATCGAACGCGATCTTCCACGTATAGGCCGTGGTTCCGCAATACATCAGCACCTGGGCGGCAATGGCCCGCCCATCGAGGCGCAGAAGCGCCACCGAGGCACAGCCAGCCGCCGCCAGATCGCCGATCAGGCGCCGGGTGAACTCGGTATCCCGCTCGCTGCAAAGGATGGCGGTGCCCTCGGCCCCCTTCCAGCTTCGCTTTTCGAGATCGAGGAACTGCTCGAATGCCGCCCGCGTCGCATCCGCACTGCGCTCGTTGACCACCTCCAGCCTGCCCAGACCCGACAGCCTGTTCCAGTCCTGCCGCAGCTTCTTGCGGGTGGAGCCTGAATTCTTGACGCCTTTGTCGCGCGAGACCGACGGACGCAAGGTCCGGGTCAGGGTCAGATGCGCGTGGTTTTCATCCGCGATTGTCTTCTGGATGGCGGCGTAGGCCTGCGAGTCGGCATCCATCTCCTTGAGGCTGACCACATTCGGCAACGCAGGATTGTTGCGGATCGCGGCGAAGAATGCCGGCATGACCTCGCCGGCGAAAGCGGGATCGATCACCGGCGTAGACAGAAATGCGTAGTTGTACGGACGGGCCTCGAGCATCGCCGGCCAGAACATCATGACGTTACGGTGCTGCAAGGCCCAGAGGCCGACCAGCCGTGCGGACTCGACGCCCTCCTCCCACGCCAGCAGCACATAAACCGCCGCGAACATGGTGTCGAAAGCCGCCTTGAGCGCGACCGGATTCATGAATGCGTTGCCGGGCGCGCGGCGAATGAGATCGTCCCACTGCGCGGTGAGATCCTGGCCTGGCGAAGCGACCGTAACTGAAATCATGAAGACCAAACCTGCGCCGATGCGTGTCGAAGCCGCATTCTCGCGGTGCCGTGCTACGGAAATGATGCGGACTTGCTAACCACCACACTGGTTCCATTAATGCTGCGACCGCCCGACGCAGGCAAGTCGCAACCATTTAAATCGTTAATACCAGCGTTTTTGCAGCATTAACCTCACTCACCGTTCACCATGTTTCATTCAAGCTTTAGTCGAGTTTGCAGCCACAATGCTAAGTAGCTGAAAAGAGGCGCAACATGCGGCACACGGACATCGCCATCGTCGGCGGCGGACTTGCGGGGTCGACCGCGGCCGCCATGCTCGGCCGCGCCGGCATCTCCGCGATCCTGATCGACCCGCACAAAATCTATCCGCCTGACTTCCGCTGCGAAAAGCTCGGCGGCTATCAGCTCGACCTGTTGCGCAAGACCGGGATTGCCGATGCTGTGCTTGCCGCCACCACGCTCGATCAAAGCGCATGGACAGCACGGCTGGGACGCCTGCTCGACAAAAAGCCGAGCGACCAGCACGGCATCATCTACGACGATCTGGTCAACACCGTCCGCCGCCAGATTCCCGGCAGCGTCGACTTCATCGAAGCCAAGGTCACGGCAGTCGCGACCAGTTCGGATCGCCAGACGCTGACACTCTCGAACGGCGAAGAAATTTCCGCACGGCTGATCGTGCTGGCCAACGGCCTGAACATCGGCCTGCGCCACACCCTCAACATCGAGCGCGAGGTCATCAGCCCGTGCCACTCCATCACCGTCGGCTTCAATGTCGTGCCGGTCGGCCGTGACAAGTTCGAATTTCCGGCACTGACCTATTTCACCGAGAACGCGGCGGCACAGATGTCTTATCTGACGCTGTTCCCGATCGGCTCGGCGATGCGCGCCAACCTCATGGTCTATCGCGGCATGGAAGATCCATGGCTGCGCCGTATGCGCCAAACGCCCGAACAGGCCATGCACGAGTTGATGCCGAACCTTCGCGCCCTCTCCGGCGAGTTCAAGGTCGATGGCATGATCAAAATTCGCCCGGCTGATCTCTACATCACCAAAGGACACCGGCAGGCCGGAATCGTTCTGGTCGGCGATGCATTCTGCACATCGTGTCCCGCCGCAGGGACCGGCACCGGCAAGGTCTTCATGGACGTGCAACGGCTCTGCAACGCCTACATCCCGGCCTGGCTTGCCAGCGCAGGCATGGACGCGGCGAAGATTTCGCAGTTCTACGACGATCCGGACAAGTGCGCCAACGACGCCTCGTCACAGCGTCAGGCTTACGACCTGCGTTCGATCTCCATCGATACCGGGCTGTCGTGGCATGTCCGCCGCTGGGTCCGCTTCCTGCACCGCTTCGGTGTCGGCGCATTGCGTCATGCGCGCGAGACGCTGACCGTCCGGCGGACCGCGCAGCCGTAACGTCTGCGCTTTAACGCGTTTTCTTCACGCGAACCGGCTCCCACTTCGCTTGAAAACGCGATGAGGCCGCGCTTACCGATCAATCTTCGTCGTCATCATCATCGTCGTCATCTTCCTCTGGAAGATGCGACTTGTGAAGCTGGTCGTCCCACAGCTTCCGGTACATTCCGTCAGCCTTGAGAAGTTCAGCATGCGGGCCGCGCTCGATGGCCTTGCCGTTGCTGATGACGATGATTTCGTCCATGTCGACCACCGACGTCAGCCGGTGGGTCGAGAAAATCATAGTGCGACCCTTGGCGACCTTGAGCAGCGTGCGGTTGATCGCCGCTTCCGTGGTCTGGTCGAGTGCCGAGGTCGCTTCGTCGAGCAGCAGCACCGACGGATTGCGGACGATGGCGCGGGCAATCGCGATGCGCTGGCGCTGACCGCCGGACAACGTGTCGCCGCGCTCGCCGACCACCGTGTCGTACTTTTGCGGCAGCGTCATGATGTAGCGATGAATCTCGGCCTTCTTGGCTGCATCCATCACTTCTGCGTCGGTCGCGCCTTCCTTGCCGAGACGGATGTTCTCGCGGATCGACATGTTGAACAGCATGTTTTCCTGAAACACCACCGCCATGCTGTTGCGCAGCGAGTCTCGCGTGACTTTACGGATATCGACTCCGTCGATCGTCACCCTGCCCTCGTTCGGCACGTAAAGGCGCAAAATCAGATTGAGCAGCGTGCTCTTGCCGGAACCGCTCGGCCCGACGATGGCGATGTTCTTGCCGACACCAATCTTGAGCGAAAGACTATCGAGCACAGTGGAGTCGCTGCCTTCGTATTTGAAGACAACGCGGTCGAAGGTGATGTTGTCGGTGATGCGCGGCAGATCGGGCGCGCCGGGACGATCCGCACCGCGGGTCGGCTCGTCGAGCAGTTCTTCCATGTGGCGCACAGCCGCTGACGCCGTGATCGCCACCGGAATGAAATGCATCAGATGAGCGATGTTGTAGGAAATTTCCCAGAACGCGCTCTCGAAGGTGACGAAGGTGCCGATCGAAATTTTGCCGATGGTCGCAAGATACGCGCCGATCGCCAACACGATCAGATGCAGCAGCAGCACCGACACGGTGACGGTGCGCTCGACCATGGTTGACAGAAACGTGGCATCCGCCATCGAACGACGCGCGGCATTGTTGCGGAACGAAAACCAGCCGAACGCCTTGCGCTGCAGGCCGAACGCCTTCACCACCATCTGCGCCGCGACGTTCTCCTGCACCACGCCGAGGATCGCGGATTCGTTGACCTTCTGCTCGTAATTGGCCTGCACGGCCTTCGGGGTCAGGATGCGCGGACCGATCAACGTGATCGGGAATATAAGCAACGCCACGGCGGCCAACTGCCAGTTCAGCCAGATCATCAACCCGATGCCGGCGATCAGTTCGAGGAACGGCAGCATCGCGCTGTTGGCGAAGTGTTTGATCGAGGATTCATACCCGGCCATGTCGACGGAAAACCGCGACAGGATTTCGCCGCGCTTGGTGCGGCCAAAGAACGCAGCAGGCAGGTTCTGGACATGCTCGAACAGCCGCCCGCGCACGTCGGAAATAACGGCGGCAGCCAGCCGCGCATCCCAGCGCTCGTACCAGATCGCCACAATGGACGTGACGATGCCCGCGGCGGCCAGCACGGTCAGGATGGTGTAGAGCGCCTGGAAGTCTTCCTCGCCGAGCGCATCGTCGATCAGGAATTTCAGACTGAGCGGCATAATGACGTTGAACAACGTCTCGATGAAAAGGCCGATCGCGACGAAACTGAGCCATGTCTTGTAGTTGCGCAGCTGCGGCCAGGTGAACCGCCACAGGGTCGCAAACGCGCCCGCCGCCTCGCTCGCGGTATAGGCGACGAGATCCTCATCATCGTCGTCATCGTCTTCGTCGTCCAGTTCCGGCGGCACGGGCATATCGGCCGCGGCGGCAAGACGCGCAGCCTCATCGTCGAGCGGCTTGCCCGACTCCGGCTTGTCGGTATTCGAGGTGGGCGGCTTGGCCATCTAAAACCGTCGCTGCACGGCCAAACGACCGCAATCACTCGTCGCAGCGGCCGGATGGCCACCGCCCCTTAAGCGATTAGTCGTCGTCGGCTATCTTGTCAAAGAACGAATAGCGCAGGCTGTCCGCGTCCGCGTACCAGTCGCCCGGTCCCTTGTTGGCCGCCAGCGTCGCGTCCCACACAGCATCGGTGGTGTCGCGGCGATGCATGGACAAGTCGAAGCCGTTGCCGAAGAACAGTTCGGACCATTCCCACCAGGTGCCCAGTTTCTTGACGCCGCGCAGAAGGTCGTAGCGGTCGATCAGCGCCGGTGCCATGTCGCTGGTGATCGAGCCGAAGACGAAGCCGGTTTTCACCACGCGATTGAGCTCGCGGACGGCCCGTTTCACCTGCTTTTCCGACACATGGCAAAGACTGGTTTCGAACACGAAATCGAACTCGCCGGCCTTGAACGGCAGCTTGGTGAGCGAGCCGAGCTTGTTGTACTTGCGCAGCGCTTTCGGCGTCTTGCCGTGAATGTAGCGGTTGTTCTCGACGCCCCAGGCATCGATGCCGCGTTCGCGCAGCGCACCGACCAGTTCGCCGCTCGCCGAACCCGCGACGAGCAGCTTGTAACCCCGTGCGCGGTTCCAGACGATCTTGATGAGGTTCATCAGATAGTCCGGATCGGTGAACTTGTTCCAGACCTCGCCGTAAGGACCGGCGTTGCGGTAGTTATCGAAATAGGCCCGGTCGATCTTGTCGGACGGGACATTGCCGCTTTCGCCGCGCTCATAGCGCAGCTTGATCATCTGCGTCAGGATGATGTCGGTCGCAGCATCCGACGAGTCCAGCAGGCCGTTCAGCGTCGAATCGAACAGATAATCGCCGACGACGACAAAGCCCGGATGCTCGTGCGGCTCGGGATGATGATTGGTCATCACGTCGCGCGCCGGCAATCCGCCCGGAATGGCATTCACCGACGACAACCAGCGATGGGTCTTGCCTTCGAGGAAATGTGCGCGCGCATCGCCGAACGATTTCGGCAGCGACTTGATCGCCGCGTCGATCAGTTCCTT